>MVZB01000236.1 GCA_002068205.1 candidate division BRC1 bacterium ADurb.BinA292 | reverse complement strand
GGGCGATTGCAGGCGCACTGCGCCTGCCGCCGGGGTCCTGATTGCGGCCGCGGGGATCCGACGCCGCGATGACCGCGGCCGCGCCGCCGGCTCAGCCGGCCATGGCGAAGATGGCATCCATCGCCCGCGAGGCATTCCACCAGCGCACCTCGGGGGCAAAGCGATAACAGGGGATGAGTTCCGCGGTGCAGAAGCCGTCGTAGCCGATCTGGCGCAGGGCGCGCATCACGGCCGGCCAGTTGACGTCGCCGGCGAGCAGGTCGACGAAGCCCTCCGCGGTGCCGACCGAGCGCTTGAAGTCCTTGAAATGGACGCGCCGGATGCGATGGCCGAGAATCCGGATCCAATCCTCGGGGTAGCCGGTCAGCATTACGTTGCCGACGTCGAAATAGACGCCGAGGAATTCGCTCCGGTAGGCATCGACCAGGGCGCGGACTTCGAGCGGACTGAGCAGAAACCGGTTCCAGACATTTTCGAGCGCGAGGGCGACGCCGCATTCCTCGGCGATCGGGACCAGTGCATCGAGCGCGCGGCGCAGGCGTTCGTCGGCGTCGCTGTAGGAGATGCTGGACAGATCGGGACGGAAAAAGACATCGACCGCGCCGGGGATGATCAGGAAGGCGCCGGCCTCAAGGATGGCGCCGACCCGCAGGCCGCGGGCGACGAGATCGATCGCGGCCTGGCGCTCGTGGGCGTCTTCCGCCGTCAGCAGCCGGTCCCAGGTCAGCACCGAGGCGAGTCCGGCAATCTGCATGCCTTCATTGCGGAGGGCATCGCGGAGGCGGGCCACCTCCTTGTCGGTCGTTTCGGCCGTCAGCTCGCCCCGCCAACTGAGGGCGAGCTCAATGCCCTGGTAGCCGGCCTCGCGGGCCGAGCGGGCGGCCTCGATGATCGGCATCTCGCCGGAGAGGCCGCCGGGAAAGGACCAGTAGCTCAGACTTTTCTTCACGATCAGATTCCCCACTCCCGGCGCGCTTCGCAGAGCGGCCGTTTCTGTTGGTCGTCGGCGCGCCGCGCCTCGAGCGAATAGGGGTTTTCGCCCATCCAGCGTTCATCCACGGGATCGGCGCGAAGCTGGTAGCGCGAGTCGAGGCTCAGGCGGAACCGGTCGGTTTGGTTTTCCAGCGAGGCATGCAGCAAGTAGGCGTCAAAAACCAGGACGTCCCCCATCCGGAAATGGGTGGTGAGCCAATGCCCGCCCCATCGCTCGCTCAGTTCGAGCGGGAGCGAATCAAAGAGCGCCTCAGTCCGGTCCCGGTAATGGTCCATCGCGCCATAGGTCTCGCGCAGGCGGGTCCAGCGGTGCGATCCGGCGCAGAGGGCCAAGCCGCCCTGATCCAGGGGGACATCCATGAAGGGGGTCCAGACGGAGAGGAGGCGGCGGGCGCCGAGGCCCATGTAGACGATGTCGCAGTGGGCGGGCGTGGAAGCGGCGTGACCCATGATGCGCATCCAGCGGTAATCGAAGGAGAGCGCCGGGCCGCCAAGCAGACGTTCAATCAAGTTCATGCGTTCGGGCGCCAGGACAATGTCATTGATGTCGTCCCGTGCCGAAAAATAGCGGCTCATGGCGCGCATGTCGGGCTGGAAGCCGCCGGAGGGACCTTGCGCCAGATTGATCCTGCCCTCGGTAAGCGGGGCATCGGGATCGAGGACGCCGAAGCCGGCGAGATATTCCAGGATCGTGAGGCGAGCCCGCTCGATCTGGTCGCGCGGATGGAGGCCGCGAATCAGAAGATAGCCGTCGTTTTCCAGTCGCTCGCGCAAGGTCGCGTCGTTTTGGGAACGAGGGTCCGATTCGCGCAATTCCCCAAGCAGGGGGCCGCCATATTCCAATTCGACGTCACCCAGTTTTACGAGCAGTTCCACCCGGAGCCTCCCGCGGATCGGAATTCGGCGAGACCTCGGCCGTTCGAACCGGTGGTTCAAGGCCCAGCAATTCCAATGTGTTCGAGCTCATCATCAGCCGCCCAGCGCGGCGGTCACCTTGGTGAAGGCCGTGATGATGTCGTCCATGTCCTCGCGTGTCCCTAGCAGCAGGCGGTGCTCGAGCCAGATCGCTTCCTCGTTGCAGGCGCGTTCGACGTTGGGGCACCGTTCACGATAGACGGAATAATCCGGAAAGTCGATGCCCGCGGCCTTGAAGCGATCCTTAGTCTCCTGATCATAGAAGAGGGGATTGGCATAATTCGGAAAAGTATAGCCGGCCATCGCGGGGATGCCCTCGGCGACAAGCGCCTTGATCAGGTCGTCCCGATGCACGCCGTCATTTTTGGCACGGTCGTAGCGGATAATGACCAGATGACGGGAGTGGCGCCGCTGGCGCCGGGTGTCGGTGATCGGTGTCAGGCAGGGGATGCGGTCGAGTCCGGCGGTCAGGTAATCGCAGTTCGCCTGGCGGAGCTCATTCTGCTGATGGAGCCGTTGCAGCGCGGGGATGCCGACCGCCGCGGTGAACTCATTCATCCGGTAATTCCAGCCGGTCATGAAGTGCTTGTACCACAATTCACCGGGACGGCGGCCATAATGATGGATGGAGAAGCATCGATCATACAATTCCTTGTCATTGGTAATGACCATGCCGCCCTCGCCGGTGGCGAGGTTTTTCGCGGCCTGGAAGCTGAAGCAGCCGATGTCGCCGAAGGCGCCGGCGCACCGGCCGGCGTGATCCATGACGCCATGAGCATGGGCGGCGTCCTCGATGACGCGCAGGCCGTATTTCCGCGCGACGGCGCAGATTTTCTCCATGTCGCAGAGCTGACCGCCGAAATGAACGATCACGATTGCCCTGGTTCTTTCGGTAACGAGGGATTCGATCTGATCGGCGTCGATATTGTAATCGTAGGGGGCGATATCGGCGTAGACCGGGATGGCGAAACTATTCAGCACGCAGAGGGATGTGGCGACCATGGTGTAGGGGGTGGTGATGACTTCGTCGCCCGGGCCGATGCCGACGGCGCGGACGGCGACTTCGAGCGCGGCGGCGCCGCTGGTGACGGCGAGCCCATGCCGGGCGCCGTGCATCGCGGCGAATTTCTGCTCAAAAATCTCAACGAGCGACCGATTGGAGTCATCGACGGCGGACTGGTCGAGTTCACCGAAATGGTAGGCGCCGCGCCACCATTTGCCGCTCTCCAGAACGGCCGTCAGATTTCTGCGTTCCTCGTCGCCCCAGACGGGCCAGGAGGGGAACGGCCGTTGGCGCACCGGCGTGCCGCCATTGATCGCCAGATCGGCAGTTCTATTGGTCAGGGTTGTCATGATGTGTTCCCATCTGCAATGCGGGTTGATTGGCCGTGGAAGTCAATCCATGCCGGGTGAGCGGCGTGGAGGATCGGAAGCGGTCCCTGCCCCAGCGGGTGCAGGTCGCCAGGATCCGCTCCATGTTGACCCTCAGGATCTTGCGCTTGATCGCATCGTCGATTGCGGCATAGCCGACGCGACCGGCGGGCGAGCCGGCGCCCAGAAAGGGGATATCCGTAGCGAACAGGACCTTGTCGGCGGGGGCGTGCTCGAGCAGCCGCTCAATCCAGAGGTTGCCGAACTCGCTGCCGCAGAGATCCATGTAAAGATTGGGCCGGCGCCGGCAGAGCTCGGCGCATTGCAACTGGCCCGCCCGCGAACCGCCGCTGTGGCCCATGATGACCGTGACGCCGGGGTAGCGGGCGGCCATCTGGGCGACTTTATCGGGGGTATTATTGGCCTCGGGCTCCTCGCCGCCGAGCCAGCAATGGACCAGGACCAGCGGGCAGAACTCGGCGGCCAGCTCCCACAGCGGCTGATACAGATCGCCGTTGATCGGGTAGTTGTTCCACATCGGGTGGAATTTCAAGCCGATGATGCGGTCGCTCGCATCGAGCATGCGCTGGACCTCGCGCCGGCAATCAGCGAGCGGCTGGTGGGGGACGAGGCTGACGTAGCCGAGAAACCGATCGGGCGCGAAGCGGATTGCCTCCAGCACCTCGTCGTTGCCGCGGGGCATGTCCACGCTGAAGGCGAGCAACGACGTCACGCAACACAGCTCGATGTTGAACCGGTCCAACTCCCGCACAAGCTGGATCAGCGACGGGTCCGCCATGTAGAACGATCCCCACCGTCCGACGTGGGCATGGGCGTCGATCAGCGCCAGATCGCGGAAGCCGAGTCCCGCCGCCAGAGCGTCGCGGATGCTCATGGCCCGACCTCGTCCAGCAGCGCGGCCAGGTTGTCATGGGCGATCAGTTGCTTTTCCCGGGGATCGAGGTCGGTGTATTGAAGCCGCATGATGGAAGACCCGGGCTCCCAGAAGGGCATGCGGCTTCCAAAAATCAGCCGTCCGGCGCCGAAGCGTTCGCAAATCGCCTCGAGGTTGCGAAACCCGCACAACAGCGAGGTCTCGATGCGCACCTGCGGGAAGAGCTCGAGGAATTCATAGAGCCGACGCAGTTGCCGGAAGAGGCCGTACAGGGCGTTCGTGCCGGAGTTGCCGATGATGACCCGCAACAGGGAATGGGTGCGACAGAGGGTCCACAGGTCGTCCCATGAGATCTCGTCGATATCGACCAGAACGGGGATCCGGCGGTGGGCGGCGAATTCATGGAAGCGGTTGGCGCCCGGCGAGCAGGGCATGAATTCATGCGACCGCGGAAAGAGGCGAAAGGCGAACCGCCGGCCGCCGCGCAGCAGGCCGTCCCAATGTTCGAGTTCCGGCGTCTCGCCCGTGGCGGAGGGGACGACGGCATAGCACGGAACGAGCTGCGGGTGAGCGGCGATCTCGTCGTCGAGAACCGCATTGCCCTGACGAAAATCATACATCCAGGCGATGGAATGGAAGACCAGGGCGCGGGCGATGCGGAAGCGTTCCATGTGGCCGAGGAGCTGGGCGGTGGTCGAGAACTGGGGAGGCGTCCGGTGCCAGCCGCCAATCATGGCACAGGCATCGAACCACTGTTTCGGTGTTGCCGTCTTCATGGCTGCCTCTCGGAGCAATTACCGCCGGTTTGCGGGCCGGTTGTTGGAATCAGGCGCATCAGCTCCAGCCATTGCCGCCTCCCGGCGGGTCCTCGCGATCCATGGGGCCGGGTTTGATGACGACGACGCCTTGCTCACGGTCGATGCCGCTGACGTTGCCCCAGGTAAAGGTCACCAGACCGTGCTTGGGCAAATCCAGGTTGGCGCAAAGAACTTCTTCCTTCAGCTTTTCAAATGCCATGAATC
>MVZB01000235.1 GCA_002068205.1 candidate division BRC1 bacterium ADurb.BinA292 | reverse complement strand
AACCAGACGCGGGCGCCCTTGCCCGGTCCGGGGCTGTGCAGGCCGATCGTGCCGCCCATCAGTTCGACCAGGTTGCGGGTGATGGCGAGGCCGAGGCCGGTTCCCTCGTAGCGGCGGGTGGAGCTGCCGTCGGCCTGCGTGAATTTCTCGAAGATTTTCTGTTGCTGGTCGGGAGCGATGCCGATGCCGGTGTCCTCGACGACGATCAGCAGGCTGCCGGCCTGTTCGGGGTCGACCTCGGCCCAGACGCGGACGGCGCCTTCTTCGGTGAACTTGATGGCGTTGCCGACGAGGTTGATCAGGATCTGCTTGGTGCGGTGGAAGTCGGCGTGGGCGAGCAATTCCTCGGGATCGGCGGCGCGGACCTCGAAGGAGAGGTGCAGGCCGGCGCGGGTCGCCTGGACGCTGGCGAGGCTTTCGACCTCGCGCAGGAGTTTTTCGACCGGGAAGTCGTCGATCAGGAAATTCATGCGGCCGGCCTCGATGCGGGCGATGTCGAGGACGTCGTTAATGAGCTGGAGCAGGTGCTGGGCCGAGGCGAGGGCGTTGGCGATGTACTCGCGCTCCTCCTCGGGGCTTTCGCACAGGCCCTCCAGGATCAGTTGGAGGAAGCCAATGATCGAGTTGAGGGGGGTGCGCAGCTCATGGCTGGTATTGGCGAGGAATTCACTCTTGGTCTGATCGGCGCGCGCGAGGGCCTCGTTCATCTGTTCGAGCTGTTCGAGCGAGGCGTTCAGCTCGTCGTTCTTGCGCCGGAGCAGTTCCTGGCTGGCCGCCATCGTCGCCTTGAGTTTCGCCAGCTCGATGTCGCGTTCGGTCTGGTGCGAGATGTCGCGGAAGAAGAAGCCGAGGCCGTCGCCCTGGGGGTGAACCGAGTATTGGAACCGGCGTGTTTCGCCCTCGGCGATGTAGGCGAACGTCAGGCGGTCGGGATTCGTATCCTCGTCGCGTGCGGCGAGGACCTCCTTGAGCGAGGTATCGGCCAGCAGGGGAAAGAGGCGCTGGAGGGTGAGGCCGAGGACCTCGCCGGCGGAGCGGTGCAGCGTGCGCAGGGCGCGGCTGTTGGCGTAGGAGATGTGGCCGGTGCCGTCGATCGCAAGATAGCCTTCGCTGATGATCTCCAGCAGCGATTCCATGCAGGCCGCGCGGGCCGCTCGCGCGAGCGCCTCGTCGGCCGGGCCGGATTCGGTCTCGGGTTTGAGCCAGGCCAGCAGGAGCGGGCGGCTGCCGGCGGGATCGCATCCAGCCAGCCGCAGGCGGCAGGCATGCATGGCGCCGTCGGCGTCGAGGACGCGGACACCCTCGAGCACCGGGACATGTTCCGCCGTGCCCGAGAGCATCCCGGCCATCCGGCTGAAGACCGCCCGCTGCGAATCATCGTTGATCAATTGGAGGATGGGGCAGCCGATCAGGTCGCCGCGCGAGATGCCGAGGAGTTGCCCGGCGGCCAGGTTCGCGTCGACGACGGTCAGGGAGCGGCCGTCGAGGACAAGCAGGGGCTCCTCGCCGTGGCGGAAGGCGGCGTGGAGATAACCATCGCTGACCAGCAGGTGCGGCGAGGATGAGAAGGGAGAGGACATGGAACTCCCGCGATGAGGCACGACGAAGTGCATCGCGCCCGACTGTGGCGCGACGGGCCGCGCCGGTGGAAACCGGAAGCGACCGATCGCGCAATCGCCGCGCGACGGGTTCTCTACCTTTTATCGTTTGATCGGCGCGGGGGCTTGAGCAATCGGGGGTGGAAAAGGAGGGGTTCCGGGTTCCGCCGGAGCCGGGGCGCGGGCGCGGATCGGCCCGGCTCAGAGAGCCGGCTGCCGCGGCTTCACGGGGACTTCCCAGACGCTGCCCCCGGGGTAATGAATCCGGACCGTTTTCACGTCCTCCATCCCTTCCTGACGCTCATAGCGGGCCTCCACGCTGCTGACCACCTGGGCGCAGATCCCCGCGGGGGCCGAGACGATCAACTCCAGTGGAAGCGCCGAGAGCCGGCCTGCCGGGGTTTGGGCCGCCGACAGGTTGGCTTCATGGCACGGGGTCGGCACCTGCACCCGGCCGGACACGATCAGGCGGGGGGAGCCGTCGTCAGATTGCTCAAGCCATGCGTCCCAGGTGTCGGTGGGGTGCTCGGCGGCCGGACGCGCCGTTTCGTTACCTTTCGGCGACGTTTCCCGGTCGCCGGCGCGGGAGCTCCGGCACCCCAGCAGCAGGCAGAACGCCAAGGGGACAACGACAGCCATCGCGGGCAGCATTCTCGGCCGCATGGTTCGATTCTCCTCGCTCAGCAGAATTTTATACCATGGGGCGCCCATCCTGTAGTTAATTGGCACGCGGTGCGGCGGGGCCGACGCGAAGCACATCAGCGGAGATGATCATGAGGAATGTGGAGAGCCGGATTGCATCGGGCGGCGGGATGCTGTTTGACGCGGCCGAGCTGGCGGCGCTGACCACCGGGGGCGACGGGCTGTTCCGCGCGGGGGAAAACGGCGTCCGCGCCATCCTTGAGCCGAAGGACCGCAAGGCGGAGTTCATCGTATTCGAAGACGGCCGCGTCCTCGCCCACATCCGCTCGCGGATGGGTTATCCCGCATTCTATCCGCTGCATCCGGCGCGGATCGAGCGGCCCGTTGAGGCGGTCCTGATGGATCTGGACGGGACGAGCGTGCGCAGCGAACACTTCTGGATCTGGATCATTGAGCAAACAACCGCCCGGCTGCTGGGGAACCCGAAGTTCGAGCTGGAGGAGGCGGATCTGCCGCATGTGTCGGGCCATTCGGTCAGCGAGCATCTGCGCCACTGCATTGCCAAATACGCGCCGGAGAAGACGGTCGAGGAGGCGCGCCGCCACTATTTCGACATCACGCGCCACGAGATGAATGAAATCATGGAAGGGCGGGGCAAGGACGACGCTTTCACACCGACGGAGGGGCTGAAGGAATTCCTGCTGGAGCTGAAGGGGCGCAAGATCCGGATCGGGCTGGTGACCTCCGGGTTGTATGAGAAGGCCTGGCCGGAAATCCTGGCGGTGTTCCGGCAGCTCGGGCTGGGCGATCCGCGGGAGTTTTACGACGCGATCATCACGGCGGGGAATGCGATCCGCAAGGGCGAGGCCGGGACGCTGGGCGAGCTGGAGCCGAAGCCGCACCCGTGGCTGTATGCGGAGGCGGCGCGGGTCGGGCTGGGGATCGAGTTCGGCCGGCGGCATCATGTCGTCGGAATGGAGGACAGCGGGGCGGGGGTGATCTCGATCCGGCTGGCGGGGTTCACGTGCCTCGGGGTGGCAGGGGGCAATATCGCGTCGAGCGGAACCGGTTCGTTTTGTTCGCGGGTGTGCCGGGGGTTGGAGGAGGCGTTGGCGGAGATTGTGTGATCGGGAAACCTAGTCTCAAGTTTCAGGCACGCGTCCGTCGCGTGCGCCACCGTTGAAATCGGTCCGATCGGCCGGATCCGACCGATCGGCCGGATTGCTTCTTGCCGGATCAGGCTTCCGGATTGCGGCGGGTCATGATGCGGTGCGAGCCGGCGAGCATCAGGCGGCGCGGGACGCAACGAAGGGCGGCGAGGAGCAGGCGGTTCCACCAGCCGTCGACCATGAAAGCGCGCCGTCCCAACAACATAAGCGAGGACTCAACCACCTGTTCCGGTTCGCGATTGAAGCGGCCGACGCTCTTGATGCCCGCCCCGGCGTTGAATTCGGTGCGGGTCATGCCGGGGCAGACGGCGAGGACGTCGATGCCGAGGTCGCGATACTCGGCGTGGAGCGCCTCGGCGAGGAGCAGATCGAAGGCCTTGGTGGCGCTGTAGACGGAATAGAACGGCGTGGGGATGAAGCCCAGGACGCTGGAGAGGATGATCAGGCCGCCGCGGCGGCGGCGGACCATCGGCGGGAGGAACCGCAGGGTCAGATCGAGGACGGCGCGGCAGTTGGCATCGACCATCGCCACCTGGCGCGCCGGGTCGGTCTGATCGAGGCGGCCGTAGAGACCGAACCCGGCGTTATTGACGAGCAGGCCGATTTCCCAACCCAGTTCGGCGACGCGGCGCTCGATCCGCTGGCCGGCGTCGGGGGCCGCCAGTTCCTGCTCGATGAGCTCGACGCGGACACGGTGGCGTTGGGTGAGTTCGTTGCGCAGCTCTTCGAGCCGGTCGCGGCGGCGGGCCGTGATGACCAGATCGAAGCGGCGCGCCGCCAGGGCGCGGGCGTATTCGCGGCCGATGCCGGAACTGGCGCCGGTGACGAGGGCGGCGGGGCCGTGGCGTGTGGGGTCAAGCGGCATGGGAGGAAGGGGACTTCAGGGAAATCAGGGACCCGGGGAGCCCTGAATCGTGTTCGCGCGCGTTACAGTTTGCCCTTGGTCGAGAGGACGCCGTCGACGCCGGGATCGATGCGGACGGCGAGGGCCAGGGCACGGGCGGTGGCCTTGAACAGCGCCTCGATGACGTGGTGGGCGTTGCGTCCGTATTTGAGGTTGAGGTGGAGCGTCAGGCCGGCGTGCATGGCGAGGGCGCGGAAGAAGTCCTCGGTCAGTTCGGTGTCGAAGTCGCCGACTTTGGCGGGGCCGATCTCGACGTTGAAGGCGAGGAACGGCCGCCCGCAGAAATCGAGGACGCAGTCGACGAGGGTCTCCTCCATGGGAACGGCGGCCTGGCCGAAGCGGGCGATGCCGCGCTTGTCGCCGGCGGCGCGGGCGAGGGCCTGGCCGAGCGTGATGCCGAGGTCCTCGACCAGGTGGTGCTGGTCGATGTGCAGGTCGCCCTTGCCCGCCACCTCCAGGTCGAGGCGGCCGTGGCGGGCGAAGAGCTCGAGCATGTGATCGACGAAGCCGATGCCGACGGTCCCCTGGAACTTGCCCTTGCCATCCAGATTGAGTTTGATCCGGATATCGGTTTCGTTGGTTTTGCGCTCGATGTCGGCGATCCGCTCGCTGGCGCCCATGGCCGTCCCCTCTATGGTCGCGCTCGGGCGGATTGCGGAGGGCAAACCGCGGGCGCGCGTCAGTTTCCCCCAACATGCCAGAAGGGGGCGGATGAACCAATGAAAAAGGGGGAAGGAGGGGGGGAGAACAGGGAGGCGAGGAGGAAAGGAGGAGGAAAGGAGGAGGAAAGAGGAGCGAGAGGTGTTTGGCGTGAGGATGGCCCGGATTCGAGAGCCGAGGACGAGGGACGAGAGCCGAGAGCCGAATTTTGGGGCGGGCCGATGGGGGCGAGGGCGACTTGA
>MVZB01000234.1 GCA_002068205.1 candidate division BRC1 bacterium ADurb.BinA292 | reverse complement strand
CAACCGGTTCCCCCCCCGCCTGCCCGTCATCTTGCACCGCCACGTTCTTCAGCTCCTTCCCGAGCTTGAACGTCACCACTTTGCGCGGCAGAATGGGGTATTCTTTTTTGTTCCGCGGATTGCGGCCGGTGCGGGGTTTGCGCTGCTTGACCTGGAACACCCCGAAATTGCGGATTTCCATCCGCCCATGCTCCGTGATCGCTTCCTTGATTGAGTCGATAATGGTGTCGACAATGGCCAGCGCCTCGCGATCCTTCAGATTCAGTTCGCTCGCTACGCGTTTGACAATGTCGATCTTGATCATGGAAGCTCTCCCGCCGGCGCAAGGGCGCCCGTGTGTTGCGCGCGACCGCTTGGCAGCCGCCTGCCCCCTTGCCGAGCGTCCTTCACGCCGCGTCCCTACTCACGTATCTTGTATTTCTATAGGCGTTTAGGGCAGCGCCTGGCAAGGTTTTTTTCTCAGGTGAACCATGCCCCCGTTCGATAAGACATTTACCTGTGTCCTCTTTTTTGGACACCGGATGCCGCGTGGATTGCCCCCGCCGACCCCCGGCGGGGCCTTCCCCCCGGCTTTCCGCGGATGGAGCGTGCAAGGGGTATGCCGACTGCCTCGCCACACGAACCGGTCGCTTCGCGCCCAGGACCGCCCCCTCCGGCGACTCCCTGTCCCATGACGCCCCTCGATCCTCCCGCTCCCGCTTCCCCCTCCGATCCGAATCCCCTGATCGAGCACCTGACCGGTGCCCTCGGGCGCGCCGAATCGCCCGCCGACCTGCTCATCGCCGCCACCCGCTGCGCCGCGCAGGTCCTCGGCGCCGCCGTCCACAACAGCTCGCTCTTCTTCATCGACGCCAAGGCCCCGATCACCTGCGGCTTCCTGCTCAACCGCCACACCGTCGGCGCCGACCGGCTTTACCGGCCCTATCGCCTTGAGATCGAACTGGGCGAGCGCATCAAGAACGCGTCCTCCCCGTTTCTCAGCACCTCGCTGGCCCTCCCGCTGCTGGTCGACGTCCAGGCCTCGCTCGAACCCGACCGCGCGCACAACTTTCTGCTCGTCCCCGTCCGCGATGCCAAAGGCCCCACCGGGCTCTGGATCATCCCGCTCAAGACCTCCCTCGCCATCGACCAGGCGGCGGCCGCGGCCCTGATGAAACTCGGCGAGGAGATGGCCGGCGCCCTCCGGCGCGTCTACCGCCAGACCCGCGATCGCCATCGCATGGCTCAACTTGAAGACCTCCACGAGCACCTGATGCCGCTGATGGTCGCCACCGACCGCGGCCTGCTCATCAACCGCCTGCTCCAGGTCCTGAGTCGCCACTTCGCCTTCTCGCGCGTCTTCCTCTCGCTCGTCAATCAGGAAAGTCAGTCGCTGCGGTGCGAGATGCACAGCGGTTTCGAAACGCTCTTCATCCCGGCCACCATCCCGCTCAGCCAATCCGAGAACCTCTTCGTCGGGCTGCTCAATCAGGGCCGGGTCGCCCTGTTCGAGTCCGAACTGGGCAACGTCCCGCCCGAGCTGAGCGCGTTCGGCGAGGATCCCGACGCCGAGCGGATCGTCGTCATCCCGCTGCGGATCGACCGCAAGCCGCTGGGGTTCATCTACGCCGATCAGCGCCGCCACGATGGCCACCCCCTCTTCCCCTCGGTCATCGACGTCATGGCCCAGCTCGCCTCCGCCGCGCTGGAGAATCTCGACTTGCGCCGCCGCGCCGAGGAGCGCGCCGAAACCGACCCGTTGACCGGCCTCCACAACCGCTACTTCATGGACAAGGTCCTGAACCTCGAAATCCCCCGCATCCGCCGCTACAACCACCCGCTCAGCGTCCTGATGATCGACCTGCTCGATTTCAAGCGCACCAACGACACCTACGGTCACCAGTTCGGCGATTACGTCCTGCGCGAAACCGCTCAGCTCATCCAGGCCAACGTGCGCCGGCCCGACATCGTGATCCGCTACGGCGGCGACGAGTTCGTCGTCCTGATGGTCAACACCACCTACGAGCAGGCAACGCTCGTCCGCCGCCGCATCGAGGAGGCGTTCATCGAGCGCAATCGCCTCCAGTCCGACGAATCGCGGATGATCAACATCAGCATCGGCCTCAAATCGGCCGACGCCGATTGCGTCTCGCAGCTCTTCCACCAGGCCGACATGGCGATGTACGAGGAAAAGGCCCGCCAGAAACGCCGCAAGCTGATCGAGGCGCTCGTCGAAGGATCGCTCGAACGGATCGAAGCGGCCGATCGCGTCGTCGGCAGCCTCTGGAACATGCTCCAGCGCAAGGCCCCCTATTATCCCGATCATGCCCGCCGCGTCACCCACCTGGCGCTGCGCATCGCCCGCCTGATCTCCCTCGGCGCGGGCGAACGCGAGATCCTGGCGCTGGCCGCCATGCTCCACGATGTCGGCAAGGTCTCGATCCCCACCCCCATCCTCCAGAAGGATACCCCGCTGACCCACGGCGAGCGGCTCGCGATGCGCCATCACCCCCAACTGGGCGAAGAATTCTTCGAGGGCATCGAGCACCTGGAGCCGATCCGGCCCCTCATCCGGACCCATCACGAACGCTACGACGGCCGGCTCGACGGCGACTATCCCGCCTATCCCGACGGCCTCGTCGGCCAGATCATCCCGCTGGGCGGCCGGATCATCCGCCTCGCCGAGAGCATCGACGGGATTATTTTCGGCCGCTCCTACCGCGCCGGCCTGGGCGAAGATCGCGCGCGCGCCATCATCGAAGTCGAAGCCGGCCGTTCCTTCGATCCCGACTTGGCCAGATCCCTGCTGGCCCAGAGCAACTGGACCGCCGGCTTGGGCGACCCGGCCGCGATCCTCGCCCTGCTCAACGCCCCCGACCCGGCGGGTGACTGTCAGCCCTTGGCTTAGCTCGCCCCGCGCCAGCCGCTCACCCCCCTTTTTCCCGATTCTTTCCCTAAAGAATGTCCCCGTCTCGGACGATGCAGAGGATGAGTGGACTCGCGCCACGCGCGCCTGGACACCCAATGTCCGCTGTCCGCTCGCGCGGCCCCGGGCAGCGTACCGCAACAGGATGTTGAGGGTCTCATGGATATCGGAAGCATCGCCGGTCTGATCTTGAGCTTCGGCTTGATCCTGCTGGGCAATAAACTGGAGGGCGGCCATGTCAATTCGCTGATCCAGGCCACCGCCGCGCTGATCGTCCTGGGCGGCACCGCCGGCGCCTGCATCCTCCAGTTCCCCATGAAGGTCACGATCAACTCGCTCAAGGGCCTGATCGGCGTCTTCCTCCCGCGCAAGTCCGACCCCCAGTCGACCATCGCCCTGATCGTCGACTTCGCCAAGCGCGCCCGCCGCGAAGGCATCCTCGCCCTCGAAAAGGAAATCCCCAACCTGACCGACCCGTTCTTCGCCAAGGCCCTGCGCATGGCCGTCGACGGCCTGGAACCCAAGCAACTGGTCGAGACGATGGAGACCGAACTGGCCTCGTTCGAGGAGGAACAGGAGGGGCCGATCAAGTTCTTCGAGGCCGCCGGCGGCTACGCCCCCACCGTCGGCATCCTCGGCGCCGTCCTCGGCCTGATCCACGTCATGCAGAACCTGGAGGATCCCTCCAAGCTCGGCGGCGGCATCGCCACGGCCTTCGTCGCCACGATCTACGGCGTCGGCGCCGCCAACCTGATCTTTCTCCCCTTCTCCAATAAACTGAAATTCAACAGCAAGGAACTGGTCAAGTCGCGCGAGATCATCCTCAAGGGCGTGCTGCTCATCCAGGAGGGGATCAACCACAGCATCATCGAGGAGCAGCTCAAGAGCTACCTGGACGAGAAGAAGCGCGCCCGCTACGAAAGCGAACAGGGCGGACGCGCCAAGTCCGACTAGGCTCCGCCGCCGCACGACTGGATACCACCCATGGCCCGCAAAAAGAAACACGAAGAACACGTGAACCACGAACGCTGGCTGGTCAGCTACGCCGACTTCATCACGCTGCTCTTCGCCACCTTCACCGCGCTCTATGCGATCTCCAATGCCGACAAGGAGAAATTCGAAAAACTCGCCATGTCCCTGCGCGGCGCGTTCAACGAGACCGCGCGCACCGAGGACACCATGCTCGAGGTCCCCAAGGTCGTCAAGACCGGCGGCCAGAACCCCGACGGCGCCCTCCTGATCAATATCATTTCGGACGGCTCGGCCGGCGCCCGACCGGACGCCGACGAGCCCCCGCCCGGCCAGAACGAGGAACCCCCCGAGGAGGACATCCTCGACGGCATCAGCCTGTTCCGCCCCGCCGAAGCCGGCGAGACCGGCGATCCGCGGAACGCGCCGGGAGGCCCCCAGAACCCGGCCACGATCGCTACCCCCACGCCCACGCCCGAACCCACGCCGGCCGGCGCCGAAACCCTGCCCGGTGAACCCGAGGGCAAAGGCACCAAGGCCCTCGCCCGCGAACTGCGCCAACTGCTTCAGGATGCCGGACTGGAACAATTCGAAGTCCGCGAGGAGGCGCGCGGCACCGTCATCAGCCTCGGCGAGGCCGCCTTTTTCCGCTCCGGCGGCATCGATGTCCTCCCCCAGAGCCGCGCCACGCTCGACCGGATCATCAACCTCCTGCGCGAGCGGTCCTATGAGATCCGCGTCGAGGGCCACACCGACGACACCCCGGTCAGCGCCGGCCGCAGTTATCGCAACAACACCGAATTGTCGGCCCTGCGCGCCTCGCGCGTCGTCGATTACATGGTCCGCGAATTCGGCTTCCCCCCCGACAAGGTCAATCCCGCGGGCTATGGCGAATACCGCCCGATCGCCGACAACGCGACCGAGCAAGGCCGCCAGAAAAACCGCCGCGTCGATATCGTCATCCTGAGCGACCTGGAAGCCAGCAAGGAACCCTGACCCCCCCTCTTCGTCCCTCGTCCTCGTCATCGCCCCCAACGGCCCGCCCCACATTCGGCTCCCGGCTCTCGTCCCTCGTCCTCGACTCTCGAAAACCGCCCTCCGCCCCTCCTCACTTTCGTTTTTTCTTCGCTTTCCCTCTTGCGCCCGCTCCCCCTTCCGCGCTAGGCTCTTCTTCAGGCAAGTCAACGGCGATCCCGCGCGTTTCTCCCCTTCCTCAAGCTTCCCGCGCCGGCTTCGCCAGGAGAAAAACATCATGCACGCTCGGCCTTCCACGCCGAAACGCTCCGCCGTTTCCGGCAACGGACCCCTTTTGCTCCCCGCCCGCCGCGCGCCGCGGATCCTGCGCGAACCCGGCCCGCCCCCCCCC
>MVZB01000233.1 GCA_002068205.1 candidate division BRC1 bacterium ADurb.BinA292 | reverse complement strand
CCGCCGATATCGGCGGCATGACCACCAGCGAAAAAGCCAACGTCATGGTGGAGGTCGTGGCCTACGGCACGGCGTATCATGCCCGTCCGGATGAGCGAATCCGCGCGGGGATCGTGCCGGAAGTCGTCGCCTGACCGAGCCCACGCCCGACAAACGTCATCGGGGTTCAAGCGCGTCTTCCGTGGGATTCTTGCGCGATTCCGGCGCGGCGAACGTGTATGATGCAGGGGCGAACCGAATCGGCCCATGAAGGAGGGATGCACGATGCTGCCCGGCCCGGCGCGCCTGTTTCGACCTGCCCTTTATTGCGTGATCCTGCTGCTTTCGCTTGCGGCGTTGATCTCCGCCCAGGAGGCGGACGAGCCCGCGCCGAAAACCGGCACGGCCGAGGCGCGGTTCGGAGTCACCTTCGAGCCCGTGCAGTTCATGCCGCCGCCGGTCCACCGCTCGACCTTCGAGAACGGCATCACGTTCTACCATCGGCCGGAGCGGACGATTCCGCTGGTGACCGTGCTGGTGGGGATCCGCGCCGGGTCGGTGAACGATCCGCCGGGGAAGGTCGGTCTGGCCAGTCTGACGGCCGAGGTGCTGCGGACGGGGGGCTCGGCCGCGCTCGATGGCGACGCGCTCGATGTGGCGCTGGAATCGCGCGGCGCGCAGCTGAGCGCCGAGTCGGACGAGGAGATGACCTGGATCCGGCTGTCGGTGTTGCCCGAGGACGCCGAATGGGGGCTGGGGGTGCTGCGCGACCTGCTGACGGCGCCGGCCTTTCCCCAGCCCAGGCTGGAGGAAGCCGCCAGCCGGTTTGCGGTGGCACTGCGCCAGCGGCTCGATGTGCCGATGAACGTGGCGCAAGCGCTGTTCCCGCAGCTCGTCTACGGCAAGGGGAATCCCTGGGGCTGGACGGCGACCGAGGCGACGCTCGCGGCCATTACGCCGGCGGATCTGCACGCGTTCCACGAGCGCTTCTACACGGCCGGCAATCTGCGGGCGGCGGTCATCGGCGATCTGGACCGCGAGGAGGCCGAACGGCTGATGCGGTCGACGCTGGGCCAACTGCCCGCCGAGCCGGCGCCGGAAATCGATCTGCCGGCGGTCGAACCCGTGCAGTCGTCGCGGGTTTACATCGTCCCGCGCGACGTGACGCAGAACGTGATCTACTTCGGGCACGAGGGGATCGGCCGCTTCGACGAACGCAAGTTCGCGGCGAAGGTCCTGAACAGCGTTCTGGCGGGAGGATTTACGTCGCGTTTGTTCAAGGAGGTGCGCTCCAACCGCGGTCTGGCCTATTCCGTGTTCGGGCGGCTGGGCGAGGGGACGGTCGCGGGGCTGTATTTCAACGTCGCCATGACGCGCGTCGAGGCCACCAGCGAAACGCTGGGCCTGATGCTCGACATCAATGAGGCGCTGACACAGGCGCCCCCCAGCGCCGAGGAGACGCAGCTCGCCATCCAGTCCGACGTCAATGCCTTCGTCTTTTTCTTCGATACGTCCGAACAGATCGTGCGTCAGGCCATGATCCTCGACGAGTTCGGCTATCCGGAGGATTATCTGGAGACTTACGTGGACCGGCTGAAGGGGGTCGAGAGCGAACAGGTGCGGCAAGCCGCCGCGGCGAACCTGCACCTGGACCGCCTCGTGGTGCTCATCGTCGGCAAGGTGGACGAGGATTTCCGGCGCGAACTGGAGCGAATCGGCCCGATCACTGAGATTTCGGACGAGGAGCTGAGGGCAGAGTGGCTGTAGCGGTGCGCCGGGGCGTACTGGTTACGGGTTACCGAGCGGGTCCGGGGCGTGGCGTGAGGGCAGCCCGATTTGGGCGAATCAAAGACGCCTCGTTCGTCTTGGATGCTTCCCAACTTTCGACTCCTGCAACAGGAATTGACGTTGCTGATCTGTTGTGAATTTGCGGAACTTGCGGAGAAATCGAACCGTCTCCTCCTGGGGCGGCATTTCGGACGGCCCCCCACTTGCGTGTTAGATTGTAAGATAGCAATACGCGATCCGCAAACTAAGAGCTTGGAACCGGCTGGTTGCAGGGCCGGGGGATCAATGGCCGGCCGGTTCTTCCTTGATCGTCTTGGTCAGGTATTTGATCAGGTTCTGCAGGCTCAGTTGGACGGCCATGTCCTTCTGAATCTTGCGGTGGGAGTGAATGATGGAGCTGTGGTCGCGGCCGCCGAACTTGCGGGCGATCTCGGGGAACGACTGGTCGGTCAGCTCGCGGCAGAGGTAGGCCGCGATCTGGCGCGGCATGGCAAACTTGCGCGCGCGGTTGGGACCGGTCATCTCGTGCAGCGTGATGTTGAAGTAGTTGCAGACGGCCATCTGCACTTTTTCGATGGAAATCTTGCGCGGCTCCTCGCCGACCAGGAACGGGCCGAGCATGGTGCGCGCCATCTCCATCGTGATCGGCTGGCGCGTCAGCGTCGAGTGCGCCGAGAGGCGCTTGAGTGAGCCTTCCAGCTTGCGCAGATTGGAGCGGATCCGTTCGGCAATGTAGATGGTGACCTCCGGGGGCAGTTCGATGTTCATCATTCGCGCCTTGCGCCGCAGGATCGCCACGCGCGTCTCCAGGTCGGGCGGCTGGATGTCGACGATCAGGCCCCATTCGAAACGCGAGCGCAACCGCTCCTCCAGCTCGTGGAGTTCCTTGGGCGGGTGGTCCGACGAGATCACGATCTTCTTGCCGGCGTCGTAGAGGACGTTGAAGGTATGGAAAAACTCCGTCTGCGTCTGCTCGGCGCCGGAGAAGAACTGGACGTCGTCGACGAGCAACAGGTCGACATTGCGGAAGCAGTTGCGGAACTCGACCATCTTCTTCTGGGCGACGGCTTCGATGAACGCGTTCATGAAGGCCTCGGAGGAAACATACAGCACGTTGAAGTGCTGGCCGTAGGTTTGCAGCTTCTGGCCGATGGCCTGCATCAGGTGCGTCTTGCCCAGTCCCGTTCCGCCGTAAATGAACAGCGGGTTGTAGGCGCGCGATTCGGGATCGGCGACGGCCTGGGCGGCGGCATGGGCGAACTGGTTGGACTCGCCCACGACGAACGTCTCGAAGGTGTAGTTGGCGTTGAGGGGGCAGGTGATCAGGTCGGTCGGCTGGGCGCCGTCGCGCTCGCGCCGGCCGCGGCGGAAGACCTCCATCGCCCGCTGCTCGGTCTGCGACAACCCGCCCGGCGCGAGCGGCGCTTCCTCCTCGTCCACTTCGTTCATGATCTCGTACTCGAGCTGCACGTCGGCGCGCAGCAGACGGCTCAGGCAATCCTGGATCGGTTCATGGAAATTGTTGGCCAGCCAGTTGCGATAGAAGAGGGTGGGCACGCCGATCTGCACGACATGGCCTTCCTGGCGCAGGAGTTGCACCGGTTCGATCCAAGTCGTGAAGGACTCACGATCCAGACGCTCACGCAATTCGTCGAGAGCCTGATCCCACAGAGCAGAGGCCGTTCTGGTCATGAGAGCGCGTGGAATCCTTTCAGGAATGAAACCTCGTCCGGGTTCGAGAGGTCTGGAGCCGAGCGCGAGAGAAAGAAACCGCCCCAACCCGCGGCGCGGCGCGTCGCCGTCGACGCGGAAGGCCGCAACACCGCATCGGCCGATGCCGCTTATTTCAGGATCGACCGCGATGGTCCGGCATGAAGCAGGTAAAGGTGGCACCGATGAAAATTCATGCCGAGGACCCCAACCGTTTGCGGCTCAGGTGCCCTCTAAAAAACCCTGTTTGGCGGACAAATTCAAGGGCAAATTTCGGCGGCAAAAGAGCTTGATTTGAGCCCAGTTAGCGCGATAATAGAGTGTTTTTACGGGCATTTTCGCATGTCCGATCGTTCTAACCGGCTTTGCCGCTGATGTAGCTCAATCTGGCAGAGCACTCGCCTTGTAAGCGAGCGGTTGTGGGTTCGAGTCCCACCATCAGCTCCAGTTCCGCGGCGCGATTTGACGGCCCGGTGGGGTTCGCGTCGTGGGATCATCCGCTGCTTGATTCCGCGCCGCCGTACGCTACAATACGACGGCCACCGTGTGGAGGGATGCCCGAGTGGCTAAAGGGGACGGGCTGTAAACCCGTTGGCGTACGCCTACGTTGGTTCGAATCCAACTCCCTCCACCAGTCTTCGAATCATCGCCATGACCGCGGCGCGCAAGTCGCGGTCATGGCGATGATTGCTTAAGAGGGATGTGGCGTCTCGAATCCTTCTTCGGTTCCCTAAATAAACCGGATCGCGTCGCGTTGCACATAGCCGACCCGGCCGCCGCCCAGGCCGATCTTGACCCAGCCCTCGTGCGTCAAATCGATGACTTGCACGATGCGGTGATCCAGCGGTCCGAAGGTTTCGATCTCATTTTCGCTCGGGCCGGTGCGCGCCCAGGTCTCGCGGGCGACGACGACCGCCTCGGAGGAGAGCTCCTCGCGCTGATAGTGCAGCAGCGCCGGGGCCCAGAGCAGGAGGGCGGCGACGGCCGCGCCCCAACCGACGAGGCGCAGGGCATACCGTCCGCGCGTCATCCGCGGGCGCAGGAACGCCGCCGCTCCAAGAAGCAGAGCGACGACGGTGAACAGCGCCGCAAGCTTCGTCCACTCGTTGCCGGTCAACTTCCAGTAGGCCCAGTTAAGCGGGGGAACGGGGGCGATCGCCAGGTCGTCCTTGAGGTTAGGAGCCAGGATCCTCAGGTTGGCGCGCAACTCCGGGTCGCGGGGGTCGAGCTGCAGCGCCTGCATGTAGCGCCAGACGGCAAGGCCGGTTTCCCCCGCACGAGCATGCGCGGTGCCCAGATTGTAAAGCAGCCTGGGATCGCGCGGGGCCTGCTCCAGCAATGACTGATAGAGTTCCGCCGCGCGCTCGTAATCGCCCGCCTGGAACGCGTGTTCGGCCTGGGCGAGCACGTCGCGCGCGGTGGCCGCCAAGGGGTTTTCCGACTGCGTCTGGGGAACGACGGCTGCGCGGGCGACGTCTTCGTCCTGCGCCATGGCGAACGCAGCCGCCACGAGCAAGACCAGGGTGGGCACGAGTCCTCTCATCGGGCGGCGCCTCCCCGGAGCAGTCCGCCCAGTTCGTCGGCCCAGGCCATCACCTGCTCGCGGCTGCTGGGGGCGGGGGCGTAATGGACGGCGGCGCAGGCGTCGAGCAGTTCCATGACCTTGGCGGTGCGTTCGGCCGACAGCCCCTGGGCGTGCAGCCGACTCTCGATCTCGGGCCGGGTCAAGCCATCGGCGGAGATCCCATGCAGATCGGCCACGTAAT
>MVZB01000232.1 GCA_002068205.1 candidate division BRC1 bacterium ADurb.BinA292 | reverse complement strand
GGCGGGTCAGATCGTCCTGCGACCAGCCGACCGCCGCCGCCATCAGCCAGACGGCGAGCACCGGCAGCCAGCGCCCGGGCCCGCGTGATCCGTCCGCCGGGAACGGGAGGAGCCACCCCCGTCGCCCGAGTCGCCGCCTGCCGTTCAACATGAGCATATGCTGCTTCAGCTCCTGAGAGTGTGCCACCAGAGCAGGGCGCCCAGAACCGAGAAAAGAGCCACGGGGAAGATCGACATCGCCAGGCCGAGCTGTTTGCCGTCCTCGACCATCGACAGGCCCCATTGCATGAGCACATAGTAGATAAGCATCAGGCCGATTGCGAGAAGAATACCCCACGATTTGCCGCTGGGCCGGACCCAGATCGAGATCGGCACGCCGATCAGCGCGAAGACGAAACAGGCCGCCGGGAAGACGAAGCGCCGGATGTATTCCTTGTAGGCCTTGCGCCGGTCATCCAGGTCGTTTTTGCGGTCCTTGTAGTAGGCCACCAGCTCCGGATTGGTGCGCGTCTTGTTCTCCTGATCGATCTCGGTATCGGTGAAGAGGAGCTTTTCGAGCCGGCCAAACCGACCCGACACGTATTCCGGCTTGAGCGGGTCGGGCGAGAGCCGGTGGTAGGAGCCGTTGCGCAGTGAGAGGAGGATGGCGGCATTGCGGTCGCGCCGGCCGTCGCGCCGGAAGCCGGTGCGGATGCCGCCGGTTTCGGCGAAGATGTAGGTGATTTCGTTCTCGGCGATCGGGACGCTGCCCTCGCGGAAGATCGGCTCCGGGCCTTCGTCGTCTGCGTCGGCCGGCGCGTCGCGGCGTTCCGCGTCGGGGGTGGCATCGGCGCCGGCCTTCAGCACCGGCGTCAGCGAGACGCTGGTCGCGTCCGCCGCGGCGGCGGCGCGGGTCGTCTCGGTCGTCTCCTCGTCGGAGGCCTGGGGTTTCTCCAGTTCGAGCTTGCCGCCGCGCACGCGCAGGACGGTGCGCTTGAGTTCGCCGCTGACCTGGAGCGACTCGAGCTTCTTGCGCAGATCAGACCCCTCGAAGTTCTTCTGCATTTTCAGGACCACGCCCTTCATGGCCTGCGTCTGGGGGTCGCGCTCGCGGAAAAAGAGCGCCATGTTGTCGTCGCCCTCGATCTCGTGGAACTGGCCCGGGCCGAGCGAGGAGATGAGCGCGAACCGCATGTCGGCCACCCGTTCCATCCCCCGCAGGAACATCCGCGGCACGGGTCCGGCGCCGAGCCAGAAGACGACGCCGGCCAGGACGACGGCCAGCGCCAGCATTGGGGCGAAGATCGAAAACAGATTGATGCCGCTGGCGCGCATCGCGAGCACTTCGCGGTCGAGCGTCATCCGCCCGACGCCGATCAGCACGCCGATGAGCACCGCCATCGGCACGACAAACAGCACCGTGGCGGGCAGAAAACTGGCCAGCACGACCAGGACCTGGCCGACGGTGACGCCCGGATGCAGCACCAGGTCGATCAGGTCGCGGATGCTGCCGATGATGAAGACGAACGTCAGCAGCAGGAGCGCCATGACCGTGGGCAGAGCCACTTCGCGGATTGAATAACGACGTAGAATCCAGGCCAACGAGGGGAGGTCCTTTCCATGGGGGGCGCCGCGCGGCAAGGCCATTCGGCCGTCGGCGGCCGCCATGGCCCGACCAACGCGCGGCGGCCGGGCCGAGGCCGTCAGGATTAAGCCATGCGCTTCGCCCCAAAGTCAACCGGCGAGGGGGTCCGCTCGGTTCGCCCGATGCGCTCGCCGGCATTCTCCCGCATCCTTGGCATGCGATCCAGCGGGCCGGGGGGAATGGGCGTTGACATTCGGCGCGCGCTGATTAGAGTTGGATGAGCCGTCGGCGCTTCGAAATCGCCATGCGGGAAGGCTTTCACCCGGCCAGCGCAAGTAGCCCGAAATCAACTCGCGGCGAACCTGAAAACAGTCGTGGCCGTCGCTGGATTGAGCCCGCGGCGTCGCCGTCGGCGGTCGGCGGGCGGAGTGCCGAGATCGCGCCGGCGTCGCGGGCCGCGGCGGGTCGGACCGCGTGGGTCCGCGGGCGCGGGACCGCCCATAACTGAATTTGATTCCACAAAGGAACCGCTCGCGATGAAAGTCGTCTTTGAACGCCAATCGCTGGCCAGCAGCCTGGCCCTCGTGCACAACGTCGTCAGCTCGACGACGACGATGCCGATCCTGTCCAACGTGCTGATCGAGGCGGCGGGCGAGGAGGTCGTG
The DNA here is from genome assembly GCA_002068205.1 of candidate division BRC1 bacterium ADurb.BinA292. Lineage (GTDB taxonomy): Bacteria > Sumerlaeota > Sumerlaeia > MVZB01 > MVZB01 > MVZB01. Next base: position 3,040 of record MVZB01000232.1, on the reverse strand, counting down.
CTCAGCGGCACCGATCTGGAATCGTTCGGGCAAGTGCGGATCAAGGCCAACGTCGAGGAAGGCGGGCGCGCAACGGCCAGCGCCCGGCTGCTGACCGACATCGTGCGGCTGCTCCCCGATGGCGACGTGAACCTGGAGACCGCGGGCAACCGGATGACGATCCGCGCGGCGCGCAACACATATGCGCTGACGACGATGCCGGTTGACGACTTTCCGGACTGGCCGAAGGTCGAGCCGCAGCTGACGATCGTCCTGCGCCAGGCCGACCTCAAGCGCGCGCTGCACAATACGACGTTCGCGATCCCGACGCGCGACCCGCGCAAGGTGCTGATGGGGGTGCTGTTCGACGTGGCCGAGGGCAAGCTGACGTGCGTCGCGACCGACGGCCGCAAGCTGGGCAAGTCGATCATCGAGCCGGTCGAGATCATCGGCGGCTCGTCGATCCAGGCGATCCTGCCCGAGCGGATCCTGACCGAGATCGATCACGCGATCGGCGAGGAGGGGGAGATTCGGATTGCGTTCGCCGAGCGCCAGGTCGTTTTTTCCTTGAGCAATCTGACCTACATCTCCAACCGGATCGAGGGGACGTATCCAAAGTACGAGGCGGTGATCCCGCAGACGTTCAAGCGGACGATCAAGGTGCAGAAGACGATCCTGTCCGACGCGATCAGCCGCGCGGCGATCCTGGCCGAGCGCAAGCACCACTCGATCGTGCTGCATTTCACCAATGGCCAGATTGAGATCAACGCCCGCTCGTTCGAGGACGGTTCGTACGAGGGGTCGGTCGAAACCGATTACGACGGCGAGCCGTTCCGGATCGCGTTCAACTACCAGTATCTGCAGGAGATCTTCAAGGTTGCGCCCGATGCCGTGATCGAAATGAAGATGAAGGAGGCCGCCGCGCCGGTCGTGTTCGAATGCGAAAGCGATCCCGATTCGCTCTATCTGATCATGCCGGTGCGGATGACCGACATAGACGACGTCCCGCAGCCGGCGGCCGCGGGCGCTGTTGAAGATTGAGGCCGGGACGCGCTGAATGAACGCAATCGGGATCGTCCCGCCCCCGCGCGCCGGCCAGTTTCCTCCCGAGGGGGGCGGCGACGGCCCTTCCGCCGCCGACCCAGCCGCCGCACCGCGCCGGTTCGATCCGTGGCCGTGGGTCATCCTGGGCGTTTTCGCCGTCCTATCGTTCACCATGATCCTGGCGATGTGGTACGGCTACCGCATCGGCCGGTTCACGCAGAAGGCGGAGGCGCTGATCGCCGCCGAGCGCTACGCCGAAGCCGTCCCGTATCTCCAGTACATCGTCCGCAAGCAGCCGCACGCCTGGATGCGCCAGCGGCAACTGGCGCAGTGTTACCTGGAAATGGGCCAGCCGGAGGAGGCGCTGGCGCACCTGGAACTGGTCCGCCAGTATGCGCCCAACGAGCCGCTGGATGTGGAATACGGCATTGCGTGGCGGCTGCAGGGCAAGCACGAGGAAGCGGCGGAATCCTTCCGCAAAGCGCTGGCGCGCAAACCATCCGACGCCGCCGCGCATTTCTATCTGGGTTTACAGGCGCAGGAGGCCGGCCGGATCGCGGAAGCGGCGACGCATTTCCAGGGGGCGGCGGCCGATCCCAAGTGGGACCGGCGCGCCCTGCCGCATCGCCAGCAACTGGCCGACGCCGTGCTGGGCGATGTGGCGCCCAAACTGGAGGCGCGGCCGCCGGCGGACGCGAAGCCGGAGTGACTGCGCGTCGCCCGCGCGACCATCAATCGCTCGTCGTTTCCCGAATGCAGATCGGTTCCGGGCGCCGCTGCCAGGGGCTTGGATCATGGGAGGCGGCGACGCAGGGTTCCGGCCTGCGGCCGTCACCCTGCGCTTTAAACCGGTCGTCCGCTCTGCGGACTGAACCGATCAACAAGTCGGAAGCGCCGGCATGGAACCTGAAATCCTGAAGCAGCTTGCGATTTGGGGAATAGCGAGCACTCAAAAGCCGGGTCCGAGCCGATAGATGTCGCCGTCGCTGACCGAGCCGTTGGTCGGGTCATAGCTCAGGTCGTTGAGCGCGCCCTGCAACCCGCCGTAGGGCTCCAGCGGCCCGGACAGATTCTGGGGCTTTCCTTCAAAAATATAGACGACGCCGCGCTCGTTGATGTCGCCGAGGCGGGCGGGGACGCCCGGGTCCATGAACGTGCTGAGCGGGTTGAGGCTGGCCGTGCCGGCGCCCAGCTTGCCCTGGACGTCCTCCAGCAGGTCGGCATCCGGGCCGAAGGAGGTCAGGATGTAGCCGGTGCCGTGTTCCTTATCGGGGCGGTAGCAGTAGGTCATGAAGCCGGCGGCCTGCTCGGCGAAGGGGTCGGTGGGAAACGAGGTGGCGTAGGCGACGGGGGTGGTCAGGGTGTGGAAATCGCGGCCGGCGATCAGGTTGCCGTCGCGGGTGCAAAGCGTGTAGTAACCGGAGGCGCGGTTGCCGAGGAAGTCGGCGATTTGCTGGGGGTAGCGGGCGGGGTTGTCGGTTCCCTCGGGGTAGTGGTTGTGATCGACGCGATAGGCTTCCAGCCCGGTGGCGAGGGTGCGCAGATCGCTGTGGACGCGGGAGACCTTGGAGCGGATCTGCGCTTCGAGGAAGTTGGGGACGGCGATGGCGGCCAGGATGGCGATGATGGCGACAACGATGAGCAGCTCGATGAGGGTAAAGGCCGAGGGGGAGGAGGCCGCGGGGCGGGATAAGCGCATGATGACAACTGTCTCCTATGGATTTCTCGCGTTGACTATAGTCAACGACCGGTGATGCTAATTATCGGGAGGCCGCTTCGCAACAAAAAAGTGATCCATGTCGGGTTTTTTTTCGGTGCCGCGCGCGTTCGATTCAGGTCGGGGGAGGCGGGGCTGATATCGGGCGGATTGAACGGATCCGACGGATCGGACCGATCCGACCGATCCGACCGATTTCCATCGAGGCGGGGCGGGCGTGTCAGCGCGGAGCGTGGGGCATCCCCTGCCGGGATGCGTCAGGTCGCTTCCGTCCCGTTGGCATCATCCGGTGCGGGGGGC
>MVZB01000231.1 GCA_002068205.1 candidate division BRC1 bacterium ADurb.BinA292 | reverse complement strand
GGGGCGGGCCGAGTTCCTGGCGCGGGATGAAGCGGTCGAACACCCGGATCAAGCCGGCCAGGCCGGCCATGGAGGCGATCAGCGCAAGCACGATGACGCCCAGACCGATCAGCAGCGGGCGCGCGGGGGCGTCGCCGCGCTCGTGGCGCGTCGATTCGGTCGGCTCTGCGTGGGACGTGTTGCGCGGGGCGGTCAATGGGGGTTCCTCAGGGGGCGGGGGATGAGTCGGCGAGGGCTGGCGCCGGCGGGCGGTCGTGCAACAGGCGGCTGAATCGCTGGTCGTGCAGGGGGAGCGGCGGCGCGGCGAGGTAGCGGCGAATCGCCAGCCAGATCCAGGCGCCGCCAATTCCAATGACAATGATGGGATCGAGCCAATGGAAACGCGTGCCCCATGCCGGTCGGATCAGCCACCAGATTGAGGCCAGATGCGCGGCGAGCAGCAGCAGGGCGAGGCCGCCGAGGACGCGCGCATTGCGTTTGGCGGTGCGCGAGAGGAGGACCACGAAGGGGGCGGCAAAATGCAATAGAAACAGCGCGGCGACGAACCATTGCCAGCCATTGCGCGTGCGACGCACGTACCAACTGATGTCTTCCGGCAGATTCCCGTTCCAGATAATCAGCCACTGCATGAAGGCCATATACGTCCAGAGCATCGTGAATGCGAGGAGGACGTTGCCCAGATCGTTGAGAACCGGCCTGTCGAGCAGGCCGGCGAGGGGCGGCCGGCGGCGCAGCGCGATCAGCGCGAACGTGACCAGCGCCGCGGCGATCAGAGCCTGGCCCATCATGAGGATGACGGAGTAAATCGAGGAGAACCATTCGGGCTCGAGCGACATCCACCAGTCGACGGCCGCAAAGGAGAAGGTCAGGAACCAGAGGACGAGGCCTCCGGCGCTGAGGCGGGCAAGGCGCACGGCGGCGGCGGGGGCAAACCGCGGTTGATCGAGCCGGCGCGACCAGAAGCGCAGACGCAGGGCGAGAGCGATCCAGCCCGCCCAGTAGAGGGTCGCGCGGATCGTGAAAAAGGGGATATTCAAAAAGCCGGCCTTTGCGGAAAGAACGCGGCTGGCGGCGACGAGTTCGGGATCGGTCCAGGGGTAAAGGGCGTGGAGGCTCAGAATGACGGGAATGAAGAGCACGGCCAGCAGCGGGAGGGTCAGGGCAATCGCCTCGAGCAGCCGGCGGGAGATGAAACCCCAGCGGCCGGTGATCTGATATTGCAGCATGAGCAGGGCGAGGCCGCCGAGGGAGAGTTCCAGCCAGAACGAGAAGCCGACGAGCCACGCCTGGGCGAGGGCGACGGGGTTCAGGAAAAATCCAATAACTAATGGAATTAACGCGCCGCCGGCCAGCAATCGACCGAGGCGGCCGATGCGGAGCAATGTCGCGCGCAAGCGAGGATCGTGGCCCAGCGGCTCGTTCACGATTCACCCTCCGTCAGCCGCGGGCGTTCGCTTTCGGGCACGTCGTCCAGCCGGGCGTGCTGACTCAGTTGGAGGGCCTTCACGTAGCCGGCGACGGCCCAGCGGTCCTCGGGCTTGAGGCGCGCGGCGTAGCTGTACATGATGCCGTAGCCGTTCGTGATGACGTCGAAGAGGTAGCCGGGGGTTGCGGCGCGCAGGCGGGGCTGGTGGAAGGAAGGAGGCGGCGGAAAGCCGCGGCGCACCACCATGCCGTCGCCGTAGCCGGCGGCGCCGTGGCAGGGGGAACAGAAGATGTTGAACTGGCGGCGGCCGCGGGCGAGCAACTCGGGCGTGAGGGTCAGCGGCAGATCGGGGGCGGGTTCGCCGGCGACGAGGGCGCGATCAAGGTGGTCGTCGTCGCGCAGGTGGCCGACCGGGACCGTGCCGGGCGGGAGCGGGCGGGCCGACGCGCCGTCGTCGAACAAGGGGCTTGATTCAAGAGGCTCGTAGCGCGGCTCGTCGTACATGTCCTGGCGGCAGGAGGCGACCGGCGCGACCAATAGCATCAGCAGGAGGGCTTTTCTGAATGGCCGTTTCATTGGGTGGTGGCCTCGCGCGGGGCGGCCTCGGTGTTCTCAATGGCGTGGATTTGCAGCGGGTTGAGCGTCGCCAGAAAATCGCGCGTCGTCTCGGGATCGAAGCGGGCGTCGGCCGATTCGATACACAGGAAAAAGCGGTCGCGCGACGCGCGCGCGAATTCGGGGACATTGAATACGGGGTGGTGCGGGCACGGCAGGCCGTTGAGCAGCAGCATCGCCGCCACGCCGGAGAGCGAAGCGAGCAGGACGGTCAATTCAAATGTAATGGGAATAAAGGACGGCCAGCTATGGAGGGGCCGGCCGCCAACGTTGAGCGGGTAATCGATGATGGACGAATAGGCCATCATCGCGTAGGCGCCGACGCCGCCCAGCACGCCGCCGGCGAGAACGAACCACGGAACCAGGTCGCGCCGGCGGCCGAGGGCCTCCGCCAGGCCGTCGAGGGGAAAGGGGGCGTAGGCATCCATGGCCGCATAGCCGGCCGCGCGGGCGCGCTGGACGGCGTTCAGCAGCGGCGCCGGCGCGTCGAATTCGGCCAGCAGGCCGTAGAGCGGATAGCCCTCGCGACGCGGGTCGCCGGTCATGCGTTGCCTCCGTGTTCCGCGCGGGCGTGGACCATTTCGCGCAATTCGTAGATCGAGAGCAGCGGGACGAAGCGGATAAAGAGGAACATGCAGGCGAGGAAAAAGCCAAGCGTGCCGAGAAAGGTCGCCCAGTCCCAGCGGGTGGCGTTGTAGTCGCCCCACGCCGAGGGGAGGTAATCGCGGTGCAGGCTGGTAATGACAATGACAAAGCGCTCGAGCCACATGCCGATGTTAATCACAATGGAAATCAGGAAGAGCGCAAGGGGGCCGCGGCGGACGCGTCCGAGCCAGAGGAACTGGATCGCGGCGACATTGCAGAGGATCAGCACCCAGAACGCCGGAGCGAACGGGCCGAGCGCGCGGTTGAGCATCATGTAATTCTCGTAGCGGCTGCCGCTGTAATAGGCGAAAAACGCCTCGCTGAGATAGCCGTAGGACACCATCAGGCCGGTGGCGAGCATGACGCGCGCCATGAAGTCGAGGTGGCGGCCGGTGATGTAGGCGTGCAGGCCGTAGACGGCGCGGATGGGGATGATGAGGGTGAGGACCATGGCGAAGCCGGAGAAAATCGCGCCGGCGACGAAATAGGGGGGGAAGACGGTGCTGTGCCAGCCGGGGACGATGGAGATGGCGAAATCGAGGCCGACGATGCTGTGGACCGAGGCGACGAGGGGGGTGGCCAGCGCCGCGAGGAGCAGGTACAGCGACTGTGGCGGCGCCAGTGCAGGGCGGAATTGCGCCAGCCGAGGGCGAAAATGCCGAACAGCCGCTGCTTCCAGGGCTGGTCGGCGCGGTCGCGCATCGTCGCCAGGTCGGGCACCAGGCCAACATACCAGAAGACGAGAGAGACAATGCCGTAGGTGGTGACGGCGAAGACATCCCAGACGAGCGGGCTGCGCCACTGCGGCCAGAGATTCATCGTGTCGGGGTAAGGGAAAAGCCAATAGAAAACCTGCGGCCGGCCGAGGTGGAGGAGCGGGAACATGCCGGCGCAGGCGACGGCGAAGAGGGTCATCGCCTCGGCGAAGCGATTGATGGAATTGCGCCAGGTCTGCTTCATCAGGAGCAGGATTGCGGAGATCAGCGTGCCGGCGTGACCGATGCCGATCCACCAGACGAAATTGACGATGGCGAAGCCCCAGGCGACCGGCACATTGACGCCCCAGACGCCGACGCCGCGGACGAGAATCCAGGCGATCGAGGCGAGGAGGAGCATCATCAGGAGGAAGCCAAGGCCGAAAGCCAGCCACCAGAAGCGCGGGGAAGGGCGGGCGATGACGATGCCGGCGACATGGTCGGTCACCGAGGCGGCGGTGACGCCCGGGCCCAGCAGGGCCAGGCCGTCGGGTTCAGGGGGCTGGCCGGCGGCGGCGCTCATCCCGATTGGCTCCGGTCGGCATCCAGTTCGTCGTGTGGATTGCGAATGCGCGCGAGGTAGGAGGTGCGCGGTCGCGTGTTCAAGTCGCCCAGCAGGTCATAGTTGTGCGGTTCGGCCTTCCATTGGTTCACTTCGGCGCCGGGGTGGTTGAGGTCGCCGAAGGTGATCGCGCGCGTGGGGCAGGCGGCCTGGCAGGCGGTGTGGACTTCATCGGCGCCGATGGCGCGGCCCTCGCGCAGGGCGGCGTGGCGCGCGCGGCTGATCCGCTGGATGCAGTAGGTGCATTTTTCCATGACGCCGCGGTTGCGCACGGTGACCTCGGGGTTGCGCATCAGCTTGAGCGATTCGGTCACGCGGTCGGTGTATTGGAGGAAATTGAAGCGGCGGACCTTGTAGGGGCAGTTGTTCGAGCAATAGCGCGTGCCGATGCAGCGGTTGTAAACCATCAGGTTGAGCCCTTCGGCGTCGTGCACGGTGGCGGCGACGGGGCAGACCACTTCGCAGGGGGCGTGTTCGCAGTGCACGCAGGCCAGCGGCTGGAACGCCGTATCGGGCTGGTGCAGGTCGCCGGTGTAGTAGCGGTCGATGCGCAGCCAGTGCATCTCGCGGCCGAGGGCGACCTGCTCCCTGCCGACGACGGGGATGTTGTTCTCGGCCTGGCAGGCGGCGACGCAGGCGTTGCAGCCGATGCAGGCCGTCAGGTCGATCGCCATGCCCCACTTGCAGCCATCGTAGGGGAACTCGGGGAGAAGCGAGGGTTCCTGGGCGGGGGGATCGCCGTGGCCGGGCGCGATTTCGCCGCGGGTCTGGATGAACTCGGCCAGGGTCGCCTCGCGGACGGGCGCGCGTTCGTGCATGCGGAAGTGGTCCTGCGTGCAGGCGAGCGGGTAGCGTTCGTTGGTGGGCGTCAGTTCCAGGCCGGCCGTCCACCAGGGGGTGTCGGCGAAGCGCAGCCGGTAGGCATCGACGCCGACGCCGTCGCCGACGCGGCCGGCGCGCTCGCGGCCGAAGCCGAACGGGAGCGTGACGCAGTCGGCCGCATGGCCGGGCACGATCCACACGGGGACGCGGAGCGAGCGGCCGCGCAGCGTGAGCTCGACGACCTGGCGGCTGGCGAGCCCGAGGCGGCGCGCGGTGGCCGGCGCGATCAGCGCGGCGTTGTCCCAGGTAAGCTTGGTGATCGGGCGGGGCAGTTCCATCAGCCAGCCGTTGTTGGCGTAGCGGCCATCGAGCAGGGCGGGGTCGGGTTCGAAAAGGAGGTGCAGGCGCGCGGGGGCGGCGTCGGCGCGGCGCCGGTCGAGGGCCGCCAGCGCGGCGGCCGGATCGGCGGGGG
>MVZB01000230.1 GCA_002068205.1 candidate division BRC1 bacterium ADurb.BinA292 | reverse complement strand
CGGCGATGAGCAGGATTGTGGTGATGGGCATATTCAGTGTCTTGCAATGGCTGGGGTTCGTCGGTCAATAAAATAATGATCAAGGCTCATCTCTGAAATTATCGGGTCAAGCACCTGGGGTGCAAGTTCCCCGCTCTTTCTCGATTCAATCTGCACCTGGGGATATCTACAGGGGGCTGGGTATTTTGTCAAATTCTTCTCGGAGTTGCGAAGACAAGGAGCGGCATGGAAGGGATAATGCTGATGCTGTATCTGACAACACTTAATAAAATTTAAAAGAACGAAAAAATCGAATAAATCATCAGCTATTATGTCATAAAATAATATTCAACGGCAATAATTAGAGGCAATTACCGATAATGCCACGATACGAATATTGATATTTTCGGCTGTTAGCGGTATCGGTGTTAGCACTCGTCAATGACGAGTGCTAACAACAAAACTCGCGGGAGGTAATTTGGAATGAAGATACGGCCGTTACAAGATCGGATCCTCGTCAAGAGGGTCGAAGAAGAAGAGCGGACCAAGGGCGGGATCATCATCCCGGACACCGCCAAGGAAAAGCCACAGATGGGGCAGGTTATCGCCGCCGGCAACGGCAAGAGAACCGAAGACGGAAAGGTTATCCCCATGGACGTGAAGAAGGGCGACAAGGTGCTCTTTTCCAAGTACTCGGGTACCGAGGTCAAGGTCGAGGGCGAAGAGCTGTTGATCATGCGTGAAGACGACATCCTGGGGATAGTCGAATAAGGAAGGGAGAGAACGTATGCCTGCAAAAGAGATCATTTACGGACAAGACGCGCGTGCGCACGAACATGGCCCGACGAGCTTGGGCTTGTTGACCGCCGGGGAGCGATTGATCGATGCAAGCCGCCGTGACCGGCGCCGGGGGATTTATCGGCAGCCACCTGACCGAGCTGTTGCTGCGCGAGGGGTGGCGGGTGCGCGCCCTGGTGCACTATAACGCGCTGGACCGGCACGGGCACCTGGACGAAGTGGCGCGGCGCGGCCGCGAGGAGGGGGCCGCGTGGTGGCACGCCGGGCGGCTGGAGGTGGTGGCGGGCGACGTCGGCGACGCGCGGGCGTTGCGCGAGTGGGTGCGGGGGCACGGGGTGGTGTTCCACCTGGCGGCGCTGATCGGGATCCCCTACAGCTATCGCGCGCCGCAGAGTTACGTGGGCACAAACGTGACAGGGACGCTCCATCTGCTCGAGGCGTGCCGCGAGGAGAAGATCGAGCGGCTGCTGCACACATCGACGAGCGAGGTCTACGGGAGCGCGGTGCGGACGCCGATCGACGAGGCGCACCCGCTGCAGGCGCAGTCGCCGTATGCGGCGACGAAGATCGCCGCCGACAAACTGGTCGAGAGCTATGCGCGGTCGTTCGATCTGCCGGCCCTTGTGGTGCGGCCGTTCAACACGTACGGGCCGCGGCAGTCGGCGCGGGCGGTGATTCCGACCGTCCTGAGCCAGGTGCTGAGCGGCGAATGCGGGGAAGTGGAGATTGGCTCGCCCGATCCGGTGCGCGACTGGGTGTATGCCGAGGATACGGCGCGGGCGTTTCTGGCGCTGGCGCGGACCGAGCTGCCGACGGAACCGGCGGCGGTGTTCAATGTTGCGACGGGCCGGGGCTGGACGATCGGGGAGATGGTCGAGCGGGTCCAGGCGGTGACCGGCGTGAAGAAACCGCTGCGGACGGTGGAGGGCCGGCGGCGGCCGGCGGCAAGCGAGGTGGATCGGCTGATCGGCGATGCGACGCGGCTCAGACAACTGACGGGATGGGAACCGGAAATCAGTTTTGAAACCGGGCTGGAGCGCACGGCGAACTGGATTTCGCGCCACCTGGAACTTTACCGAAGCGGAGCATTCACCGTCTGATGACCGACCCGACACCCGCTGCGCCGCCGGGACGCGCCGTCGTCCTGGCAGGGGGCCAGGGCACGCGCCTGCGGCCCTATACGACCGTGCTGCCCAAGCCGCTGCTGCCGGTGGGCGACCGGCCGATTCTGGAGCACGTGCTGCTGCGGCTGGCCGAGGCCGGTTTCCGCCGGGTGACGCTGTCGGTGGGGCATCTGGCCGAGCTGATTCAGGTTTTTTTTGGCGACGGCGCGCGGTTCGGGATGCAACTGGACTACGCGATCGAGGACCAACCGCTGGGGACGATCGGCCCGCTGGCGCGGATCGCGGGGCTGGGGGAAAACTTCCTGGTGATGAACGGCGACGTGCTGTGCGACCTGCCGATCGGGGCGCTGTGGGAGCGCCATGGGGCGAGCGGGGCGGCGCTGACGATCGCGACGTTCCGCCGCGAGGTGAAAATCGATTTCGGCGTGCTGCGCTACGACGGGCAATGCCGCGTGCGCGCCTTCGAGGAAAAACCGACGCTCCCCTACGACGTGTCGATGGGAATCTATGTGCTAAACCGGCGCTGCCTGGATTTCGTGCCGGCGGCCGGCGCGTTCGGCTTCGATCAGCTCGTGCTGGCGCTGCTGGCGGCGGGCGAGAAGGTGAAAGCGTTTCCGCACGAAGGGAACTGGCTGGATCTGGGGCGGCCGGAAGACTACGAGCGCGCCACCCGGGAGTGGGGGGAAGGTTAGGGCGCGGGCGGACGCGGGTCAATCCAGGCGGGCCATCAGGCGCAGGAGCGCGGCCTGATCAGCGGCGTCGCGGCTCAGTTCGCCGGCGAGTCGGCCCTCGCGCAGGACGAGGATGCGCGTGCTGAGGTTGAGGACTTCGGGCAGTTCGCTGGAGATGAGGAGGACGGCGTTGCCGTCGCGGGCGACGCGGTCGATGAGGCCGTGGATTTCGGCCTTGGCGCCGACGTCGACGCCGCGGGTTGGTTCGTCGACGATCAGCACATCGCAGCGGGCGGCGAGCCAGCGGGCGATGACGAGCTTCTGCTGATTGCCGCCCGAGAGGGAGCGCGCGGGCGTTTCGAGCGACGGGGCGCGGACGCTGAGGCGGTCGAAGAATTCGCGCGCGAGGCGGCGTTCGGCGCGCCGGCGGACCCACGTCAGGCGGCTGAGGCGGGGCAGGATCGGCAGCGTGATGTTTTCGCGGGCGCGCAGCGAGAGGACGAGGCCGTGGCGCTTGCGGTCCTCGGGGACGAGGCCGAGGCCGCGCTCGAGCGCGCGGCGCGGCCGGCCGAGCGCGAGCGGGCGCCCCTTCAGCCAGACGCGGCCGACGGCGTGCGGATCGAGCCCGAAAAGGGCCTCGGCCAGCTCGGTGCGGCCGGCGCCGACGAGGCCGGCCAGGCCGAGGACCTCGCCGCGCCGGAGCGAGAAGGAGATGTCGTGGAAGCGGCCGGGGCTGCTCAGGCCCTCGACGCGCAGCAGTTCCTGGCCCGGCTGGGCCGCCAGGTGGCCGGGAAAGTAATCGCTGACGGGCCGGCCGATCATGTCGTGAACGAGCGAGTCGCGGTCGTACTCCGCGGCGGGGCGGGTGGCGACGTGGCGGCCGTCGCGCAGGACCGAGATCGTGTCGCAGAGCCGGAAGATTTCGTCCATCCGGTGCGAGACGTAGATCATCGTGACGCCGCGTCGGCGCAGGCGCGCGATCAGGTCGAAGAGGCGCTCGCTTTCGGCGTGGGCGAGGCTGCTGGTCGGCTCGTCGAAGACGAGGATCCGCGCGCCGCGGCCGATGGCGGCGGCGATCTGGACGAGTTGCTGCTGGCTGACGGGGAGTTCGCCGACGCGCCGGCGCGGGTCGATGCGCGCGTCGATCGGTTCGAGCCATTGGGCGGCGAGCTGCTCCATGCGGCGGCGCCGGAGGAAGGTCGCCCGGGCGGGCAGGCGGCCGAGCGAGAGGTTTTCGGCCACGCTCAGGTTTTCGCAGAAGAGCAGTTCCTGGTGGACCATGGCTCCTGATCGACGGCCGGCCAGGATCTTCCCCAGCGTGCTCTTGCCGGCGCCGTTCTCGCCGACCAGGGCGTGGCACGAGCCGGCGGCGATCGGCAGATCGACGCAGTGGAGCGCCTGCACGCCGGGAAACCGCTTGCTGACGGATTGGAAGTGGATCAGAGGCGCGGGCGTCATCGGGGTACTTGCCGTCCAGGCGCAGGCTGCGGGGCTGGGCCACGGCAATGCCATGCTCCAGCGCGCATTGCTTGACGGGCGAGGCCTGCAGCTTCATGCCGCGGCCGGCCGGGCGGTCGGGCTGGCTCAGCACCAGGGGCACGGTAAAACCCGCGGCCAGCAAATGCTCCAGGGCCACGCGCGCGAATTCGGGCGTGCCGGCAAAAATGACTCTCATGCGGCAGGTATTCAGTGAGGGGGGTCGAGATCGCGCAGGCGCTCGTCGGTGAACATCACGCGACGCACCACGCCCGCCGGGTCGATGTGCACATGGGCCTGGCGCGGCGCGCCATTGTCCAGAATGCGGTAGGTCCAGATGGGGCCGTCAAAGCTGGCCACCCGCTCCAGCAGCGCCGGCGGGCCGAACCTGCGGCGCACGCTGTCTTGCGTGTCCAGCCCATTGCGCAGCGCCTGGAAGTTCTCCAGTGTCAGCACCTGGGTGACGCGCACCAGGCGTTGGCTGGCGTCAAAGTCCATGTGATAGACCTGCTGGCCCGCCGGCTGGCGGCTGTACACCAGGCGTTGGCCACCACTCTCCAGCGGCTCAACCAGCGTGGGGCGGCCCATGGTGCGTTCAATGTCTGCCAGGGGCGTGCCGGGCTTCTGCCATTCGGGCACGGCGCAGGCGGCCAGTGCCAGGGCCAGCAGCGGGGCCGCCGCAAGCCGGCTCATGCGCGTGCGGCCTGTTTCTGCTGCTTGAGCAGCTTGGTTTTGATGCGGGTGCGTTTGAGCGGCGAGAGGTATTCCACGAACACCTTGCCCAGCAGATGGTCCATCTCGTGCTGCACGCAGACGGCGAGCAGATCCTCGGCCTCGATCACACGCGTCTGGCCGTCACGATCGAGCGCGCGCACATGCACGGCCAGCGCGCGTTCCACGCCGTCGTAGATGCCGGGCACCGACAGGCAGCCCTCGTCGCCCATGCGCGTCTCGTCGCTGGCCCACACGATCTCGGGGTTGATCAGCACCAGCGGCTGGTCGCGCGTCTCGGAGGTGTCCATCACGATCACCCGCTCGTGCTGGTCCACCTGGGTGGCCGCCAGGCCCACGCCCTCCGCGGCGTACATGGTCTCGAGCATGTCGTCCACCAGCCGGCGGATGCGGTCGTCCACGGTGGCGACCGGCTGGGCCACGGTGTGCAACCGGGGATCGGGATAGCGCAGGATGGTCAGCAACGCCATGAGATCGGGGGCAACAGATGGTTTCGGGTGTGGGCGCCACACAACGCAAGGGCGAAAGCATCTCTTC
>MVZB01000229.1 GCA_002068205.1 candidate division BRC1 bacterium ADurb.BinA292 | reverse complement strand
GGAATCTCCAGCCGCCGCCGCCAGTCGGCCGCTTCGGTCGGCAGCTCGGCGTGGAACAGCCCCGGGTCGACCCCCCACGTGAACCCGTGCACGCGCGCGGGATCGACGCCGAACTCCCTGGCCAGATACGGCGCGAGCGTCTCGTCGTTGGTCGAGATTGCGTCGACGCTCCGCAGCGCCCGCCCGATCATCCGCCGCGCCAGCGGCCAGCGCCCCGGAATCTCAAACACATCATTCCCCCACGGCGTCAGCACGCGCGGATACGGCCCCGCCAGCGCCGTGGCCAGACCCCAGTTGAACGCCTCGAAACCGTGAACGACGTCGGGACGCGACCGCCGCACGAGCGGCCGCGCGTGCAGATGCTTCCAGCGGTCGTTCCCCAGCGGGCGCGGCGTCAGCCGGAACGCCAGCAGCTTGGTCAACGGATTCCAGCGGATGACGTGAATCTCGCACGCGGCGGGGCGCGCGCGCGTGAACGGATCGGTGATCAGCGTCAGCGCGTGGCCGCGGCCGGCGAGGAATTCGATCCAGCGCTGGACGTGCAGATTGTCGGGATTGGCCAGCAGCGTGATGCGCATCGGACCGCGCCGGTGCCGGGGATGGGCGGCGTCCGCCGCTTCGATTTCGCGTCGGCCGCGGACCGCCCGCTCGACGCGCTACTCCTCGACGCGCAGGACGAACGCCTTGCCCGCCGACTTCTCGCTCGCCTCGACCGCCGCGATCGCCCCCTGAACGTCCTTCTCCAGCGCCTCGTGCGTCACGATCGTGATCGTGGCCATCCCCTGCGCCAGCTCCACCCGGTGCTGGATCATCGACTCGATCGAGACATTGTGCTCGGCCAGCGCGCGCCCGATCTCCGCCATTGCTCCGGGACGATCCACCATGCTGAACCGGATATAATAATTGGTCCGCAACTGGTCGATCGGCCGCAGCGTCCGCTCGCCGACCCGCACCGTCAACCGCGCGTCGCGCGCGGCGTTGAACCCGTGCGTGTCCGACGCCAGCGCCATCAGGTCGCTCAGGATCGCCGAACTCGTCGCCTCGGGCCCCGCTCCCCGCCCGTAATACACCGTCGGCCCGATCGGCGTCCCTTCCACCAGGATGCTGTTGAACACCCCCCCCACCATCCCCAGCGGCGATGCCAGCGGCACCAGCGTCGGGTGCACGCGTACGATCACCGACCCGTCGCTCGCGTGGCGCTGCGCGATCCCCAGCAGCTTGATCGCGTAGCCCAGTTCGCGCGCATGCTTGATGTCCACCGGATGGATGTCCGTTATGCCGTGCACAAACACATCGTCGAACCGGATGTCCATCCCGAATGCCAGCGAGGCCAGAATCGCGATCTTGTGCGCCGTGTCGTAGCCCTCGATGTCGTACGTCGGGTCCGGTTCGGCATAGCCGAATTCCTGCGCCTCGGTCAGCGCCTGGTCAAACGGCAGCCCCGCCTCCGCCATCCGCGTCAGGATGTAATTGCAGGTGCCGTTCAGAATGCCCCGCACCGCCGTCAGCCGATTGGCCGACAACCCCTGCTGCAGCGTGCGGATGATCGGGATGCCGCCGCCGACGGCCCCTTCATACAGCAGGCCGACCCCGTTTTCCGCCGCCAGCGCCAGCAGCTCCGGGCCGTGCGTCGCCAGCAGCGCCTTGTTCGCGGTGACGACGTGCTTACCCGCGCGCAACGCCCGTTCGACGAACGTCCGCGCCGGTTCGACGCCGCCGATCAGCTCCATCACCGCCTCGATCTCCGGGTCCTCCAGCACCACCGCCGCGTCGCCGTGAAGCTGGTCCTTGTGATACGGGGCGTCGCGCCGCGTCGTGGTGTCCTTGTCGGCGATCGACTTGAGCACGATCGGCCGGGGCAGGCGCGCCTTGAGCTCCTCGGCCCGCTCCGCCATCGCCCGCAGCACCCCCGATCCGATATTGCCGAACCCGATCAGTCCGGTCACCAGCGGCTTGATCATCGTTCCTTCGCCTTTCCCCTGTCTGCTGCCGCCCCTGTGGGACCGGCGCCCCCGCCGGTCCGGTCGGCTCTCGGACCGCCCCCCGCCGCGCGCGGAACCGCCATTCTTGCCGCGCCCGCCGCGGATTGTCCAGCATCTCCACCCTGCCCTCAAAGCCCCCGCGAGATTCGGCTCCCGGCTCTCGTCCCTCGTCCTCGGCTCTCGAAAACCCGCCCTCTCGTCCCTCCCGCCGAATTGCCGCTTCCTCCTCCACCCCCTCGCATTTTTCGTCTTCGCCCCCCGCCCGCTTGCACTATACTGATACTCAACAGATTTCCTTTACGCGGGAGATGCCAGATGATCCGCTCCAATCACCCGCTTCGCGTCGTCTTCCGCCGGGCCCTGGGCTTCGGCTTCGACTACGCCGGCATCCGCGACAGCGACATGGCCCGCTACCTCGAGGAAAACGTGATGGTCGAGTTCATCCATGTCGACCGGATCCACCGCTTCCGGCGCGCCGACGGCCGCCCCGTCGAAGCGATCGCCGACATGCTCGTCGCGTTGCGCGAATCCGAGCAGGCGCGGGCCATCCCCGAGCGCGACCGCCACAAATACATCGGCGACTACACGCTGTTCATGACCGGCCTGTTCCCCGAGCTGCTCGGCCAGATCCGCGGCGACAGCACCGACCACATCGTCGGCAGCCTCATCATGTCGGGCGATGTCTTTGCCTGGTATGTCGCCGAGGGGCGCCGGTCCTACGGGATCGCCGCCCGGTTCGGCGAACGCATCTTCGACGAACTGGCGCGCAATTACGTCTCCTACGCCGACGCCCTGCGCCTCGCGCGCAATTACCTCGATACCTTGAAGGACCGCTCGCTCGAAGGCTTCACCGACGGCGCCCTGGCCTCCTGAAGCCCGCCGCTCGGCGGCATGACCGGGTTGTCCTTGTATCAGGCAGGCCCCCGGCCGCGTCAGGCGTTGATCCCGAGCCCCCTCGCCGGTTGGCGCCGTCCCGCCCCCCGGCCGGACTGCCCCCGCCGGGGCTTGCCGCCGCTCTTGTCGGGACGCGCCGGCTCGTCGGCCAGGGCCAGCGCCAGCACCTCATCCACCGTCCGCACCGGCCGGATATCGAGCTCCCGCAGAATCTCCGAAGCGATTTCCTCCAGCTCCGGCTCGTTGTCCGCCGGAATCAGCACCGTGCGCAAATGGTTGCGGTGCGCCGCGATAACCTTCTCCTTCAGCCCGCCGATCTTAAGCACCTTGCCCCGCAGCGTGATCTCGCCCGTCATCGCCACATCCTGACGCACGGGCCGCCCGGTCAGCGCCGAGTACATCGACGTGACGAGCGTCACCCCCGCCGACGGACCATCCTTGGGAATCGCCCCCTCGGGGATGTGGACGTGAATATCGAGCTCCTTGTGGAAATCGGGCGCGAGGCCGTATTGCCCCGACCGCGACCGCAGATAGCTCAACGCGGCCTGCCCCGACTCCTTCATCACCTCGCCCAGCTTCCCGGTCAGTTGCAGGTTCCCCTTGCCGGGCATCGTCGTCGTTTCGGTCGGCAGGATCTCGCCGCCGGCATCGGTCCAGGCCAGCCCGGTGGCGACGCCGACCTCCGTCTTGTCATGAATCTGCAGATCGTGGTGACGTTCGGGTCCGAGCAGCGCGCGGACCAGTTGCGGCGTGATGCGCGGCGCGCTCTCTTCGCCCCCCGCGATCAACCGCCGCGCCGTCTTGCGGCACAACGTCGCGATCTCGCGTTCCAGATTGCGCACGCCCGCCTCGCGCGTATAGCGCTGGATGATCGTGTCGACCGCCTCGTCTTCGAACCGGACCTTCTTCTTGATCAGGCCGTGCGCCTTGAGCTGGCGCGGGATGAGAAAGCCGCGGGCGATCTTGCGCTTCTCATCCTCCGTGTAGCCGGGCAGCCGGATCAGCTCCATCCGGTCGAGCAGCGGCGGCGGAATGCCCCCCGTCGTGTTGGCCGTCGTGATGAACATCACGCGCGACAGATCGAAGTCGACCTCCAGGTAGTGATCGGCGAACGTCCGGTTCTGTTCCGGATCGAGCACCTCCAGCAGCGCCGACGCCGGATCCCCCCGGAAATCGCTGTTCATCTTGTCGATTTCATCGAGCAGAAACACCGGATTCATCGAGCCGGCTTTCTTGATGCTCTGAATAATCTTGCCCGGCAGCGATCCGATATACGTGCGCCGGTGGCCGCGGATCTCGGCTTCGTCGCGCACCCCGCCCAGGCTCACCCGCACGAACCGCCGCTTCAGCGTCCGCGCGATCGACCGCGCCAGCGACGTCTTGCCCACTCCCGGCGGCCCCACCAGGCACAGGATCGGCCCCTTCATCTCCTTGACCAGCTTCAGCACCGCCAGGTGCTCGACGATCCGCTCCTTCACCTTCACCAGCCCGAAGTGGTCTTCGTCCAGAATCTTCTGCGCCCGCTCCAGATCTTCCTGGTCCTTGGTGTACTTGCCCCACGGCAGGTCGAGCAGCCATTCGATATACGTGCGGCTGACGGTCGCCTCCGGGCTGAGCTGCGCCATCCGCGCCAGCCGGTTCAGTTCCCGGTAGGCCTTCTCGCGCGCCTCCTCGCTCATCTTGCTCTTCTTGAGCCGCTCGTCGTATTCCTCCAGCTCGACGTCCTCCTCGCCCCCCACGCCGAGTTCCTTCTCGATGATCTTCAGTTGCTCGTTGAGAAAATACTCCTTTTGCGACTTGCCGATCTTCGCCTTGACCTGCGTGATGATCTTGTTCTCCAGCTCGAGCAGCTCGTTCTCGGCCGTGAACAACTGCGACAGGATCAGCAGCTTCTCGCTGGCGCGCCGCGCCTCCAGCACCCGCTGCTTGTCCGCCGCGCGGAAATGGCAGTAATTGGTGATCGCGTTGGCCAGCGGCACGGCATCGTCCAGACTGCGGATCGAGACGGCCAGATCCTCCGGCACCTTGTCCGAAAGCTGCACGTATGTCTCGAACTGCTTCTCCACGGTCCGGCGCAGCGCCTCGATCTCCTTGCCCCGTTCCTCGACCGCATGGATCTCCTCGACCAGCGCCGTCATGTAGGAGGGTTCGGACGTGGCCCGCACGATCCGCGCCGGGTAGCGCCCCTCGACCAGAATCTTCGCCGACCCGTCGGGCAGCCGCAGCACCTGCACGATCCCCGCCACGCAGCCCACTTCGTACAGATCCTCCAGACCCGGGTGCTCCTCCTCGACGTTCTTCTGCGTCACCAGAAACACCGCCTTATCCTGGGCCAGCGCGCCCTCGAGCGCCTGGAGCGACCGGTGCCGCACGATGAACAGCGGCGTGATGCTGTTGGGAAAAACGACGATTTCCTTCAGCGGGATAATTGGCAGAAGCAACGAGCTCATGATGATCCTGGCGGCGGGTGGATGAGGGGGTCCGAGATGCGGCTCCCACGC
>MVZB01000228.1 GCA_002068205.1 candidate division BRC1 bacterium ADurb.BinA292 | reverse complement strand
CGCGAGCGCGGGGGACGGCGCCGGCGCCGCCGGCCGCGGATTGATCTTCTGTTCGTAAAAGTCCAGCCACACCTTGGGGAAGATCGCGTAGGAGAGGACATCCTCGTCGTTGCGCGCCTTGCCCTCCACCTCCTGGCGGATCTTGTCCCACTCGTTGGGGATGAGATCGGCCGGGCGGACGGTGATCGGCTGTTCGTCGCCGAGGACCTTTTTCTGGATTTCGGGGTCGACCGGGGCCGGCGTCTCCCCATAGCGTCCGGCGAAAATATTGCGGCTCTCCTCGGGGACGGTCTGATAGCGATTGCCGGTCAGGACGTTCATCACCGCCTGCGTGCCGACGATCTGCGAGGTGGGGGTCACCAGCGGGATGTAGCCCATCTCCTTGCGGACGCGCGGCACTTCCTCCAGCACCTCGTCGATCCGGTCGAAGCAGTTCATTTTCTTGAGCTGGCTTTCGAGGTTGGAGAGCATGCCGCCGGGGATCTGGCTGACGAAGATGCGCGGGTCGGCGCCGGTGAACGTGCTTTCAAATTCGCTGTATTTGGGGCGGATCTTGCGCACGTAGTCGGCGATCGGCAGCAGGTCCTCCTGTTTCAGCCCCGTGTCGTGAGGGGTCGTGCGGAGCGTTTCGACGATCGCTTCGGTGGGGACATGGCCCGAACCGAGCGAGAGCGCGCTGATGGCGGTATCGACGCCGTCGGCGCCCGCCTCGATGGCCCGCAGCAGGACCATCGGCGCCACGCCGGTCGTCGCGTGCGTATGAACATGGACGGGGATCTTGACCGCCTCCTTGAGCGCGCGAACCAGCTCGTAGGCCGGCACGGGGGTCATCAGCGCGGCCATGTCCTTGACGACAAGCGACTGGCAACCCAGATCCTCGATCTGACGGGCGGTCTGGACGAATTTCTCCAGCGTGTGGACGGGCGAGACCGTGTAGCAGATGGCGCCCTGGGCGTGGGCGCCCCCCTTGAGCACCGCACGGACCGCTGTCTTCAGATTGCGCACGTCGTTCAGGGCGTCGAAGATGCGAAAGACGTCCATCCCGTTGGCGATCGAGCGATCGACGAACCGTTCGACGATATCGTCGGCGTAATTGCGGTAGCCCAGGATATTCTGGCCGCGCAGGAGCATCTGCAGCGGCGTCCGCGGCAGGTGCTTTTTGAGCGTGCGCAGGCGCTCCCAGGGATCCTCGCCCAGGAACCGCAGGCAGGAATCGAACGTGGCGCCGCCCCAGACCTCGAGCGACCAGTAGCCGACCTTGTCGAGCTGTTCGCAGATCGGCACCATGTCCTCGGTGCGCATGCGGGTCGCCAGCAGCGATTGATGCGCGTCGCGCAGCAGCAGTTCGGTGATCCGAATCGGTTTGGGTGCGTTGGTATCGTCGGCGCCTGCCATGGGTGTCTCGCTTTGTTCTCGGTCTGGTGGGCGTTCCCCCCGAACCGCCAGCATAACAGGGCGCGGGGGAGGAAGCCAGTCAGAGTCGCGTGCGAACGACGCGCCGGCCGACGCTTTCGCCGCGGATCATCGCCTCGAGCGCGGGGATCGCCTCCTCCAGCGGGATCTCGGTGGCGAGGGCGTCCAGGCTGGGGATCTTCCACGGCCCGGCCAGCCGGCGCCAGACCTCGCGGCGCATCGGATTGGGGCACTCGGCCGAGTCGATGCCGAGCAGGTTGACCCCGCGCAGGATGAAGGGAAAGACCGAGACGTGCAGTTCGGGGCCGGCGACCATGCCGCAGGTGGTGACGGCGCCGCGCCGGTGGGTGGAGCGCAGCAGGATCGAAAGGGCTTCACCGCCGACGCAATCGACGGCGCCGGCCCAGCGCGCGCTGAGCAGCGGCCGGGCGGCATCGGTCATGAATTCCTCGCGGCCGAGGACTTCGGCGGCGCCGATCTCGCGCAGCCAGGGCTCGCGCGCGCGCTTGCCGGTGATGGCGGCGACGCGATAACCCAGATGGGCCAGCAGGGCGACGGCGAAGCTGCCGACGCCGCCGGTGGCGCCGGTGACGGCCACCGCGCCCGAGCCGGGCAGCACGCCGTGTTCCTCCAGGCGCCAGACCGATTGCGCCGCCGTGAAGCCGGCCGTGCCGATGATCATTGCGTCGCGCAGCGTCAGGCCGTCGGGCAACGGCACGACCCAGTCGGCGGGCACGCGGATCATCCCGGCCAAGCCCCCCGCGGTATTCATGCCCAGGTCGCGGCCGGTGACGATGACCGGGTCGCCCTCGCGGAAGGCGCCGTTGCGGCTCGCCACGACGACGCCGGCGGCATCGATGCCCGGTGTATGCGGGTAGGCGCGCGTCACGCCGCGGTTGCCGTGCGCCGACAGCGCATCCTTGTAGTTGAGCGAGGAGTAGTGCACCTCGATCAGGACGTCGCCATCGGGCAGGTCGTCGCTGTCGCGCTCGACGATGCGCCGGATGAAAACGCCGCCAGTCTGTTCTTCCACCCACAGGGCTTTAAACTTCGGCACGATCGACTCCAGTGCTTGGGGGATGCGGTGATGCGAGGCGAACGTCAGTCCACCATTTCGACGGTGACCCAGCGGCGGCCCCAGTCGTTGGCCTTGCCGTGCGAGCGATGAAAGAGATCGATGCGGTCGGGACCCTGGATGGCCGAGCCGCGGTCCTCGACGCGGCCCCAGCCCCAGCCGGGGATGACCATTTCGGTGCCAAAGGGATAGTAGTCGGTGTCGGCGGCGATCGTCCCGGGCTGCCGGAGGATTAGCCACGGCAATAGCAGGCGCGGCGCCGCCATCCACGGATGCACCAGCGTGTTCCAGGAGAGGAGGCCCGGCCGCGGGGGATGCGGGCGCATGCCGTTGGCCGTCCGGCCGGTGTATTTCTGGCCCTTGCCCCAGTCGGCGGTGACGTAGCGGTTCCAGAAGTCGAGTTTGAGGAATTTCCAACTGCCGCGCGTGTAGCCGTTGCACTCGCCGCAGCCGCAGTAGGCGGTCGCCAGCATCTGGCGCGTCTGAGGACGGGCGCAGCCAGCCATGAGGCATGCCGTTCCCAACAACACTACGCAGAGGCGGGAGCGGAAACGACCGTGAGACAGGCGAGCCGGGGACGACCGAAGCATGGCATCGAGCCTCGGGGCCAGTTTAAGGTGCTGGCCTGGGATGGTCAAGCGGGGGAGCGCCGGCGGCGGCGGCGCGCCGTGAGCTTCGGATGGGACAGGTCCGATGTTGCGGAACAGATGGATTTGACTGAAAATCGGCGAGAATCGGACGGGATGCGCCCGCCGATCAACATAAAGCCCCCAAAGAAAGGGCCCCCTACCGATGCGACTCACCGCTGTTCGGAATCTGACCTGCTGCCTGCTCCTGGCCGGCGCGGGTCTGCTGGCGCTGCCGGGATGTGGAGACCAGGAGCCGGTTGACGCGATGGATTCGATGACGACGCCGGCCAACGACCTGCCCGCTTCGGATGTCAGCGCCCCCGCCCCGGAGGCGCAGGTCCATGATGAGAGCGAACCGGGTCATGTCCATGATGCGAGCGAAGCGGATCATGTCCACACCGACGAGATGACGACGGAGACCGCGCAGCAGTAAGCCGCGCGCTCCTTCTCGTTTGCAACGCGGGGGCCGGCGTGGCGGCGGGCAGGGCGACCGGGTTGAAACCGGTTGCCGGTCGCCGCGCCGGTCCCCGTTTTTGCTGGGAGAGCGCGGCCCGGTCGTGGAGGGGTGTTTCGCCGGGTCCCTGGTGCACGGCAGCGAGTTCCTCTGATTAACGTTGTTGTTTTTGTATCGTTTGGCTGCAACCTACACTTTCCCGCCCCGCCTGCCGAAAAGAAACGGGATACGGCGGGGCTTGCCCTTTAAGCCCGCCCTTGCCTGGCATCGGACTCTGCCGCGAAACCGCATCAATCCCTCGATCGGCGACTGACCGGCGAGGCAGAACCACAGGAATTCGTGATGAAGTGTGTATTCGTGATCGACGACGAGGCGAACGTCCGCCATCTGCTGGAGTTGCTTCTGCGCGACGCGGGCTTCGACGTGCGGGCGTTCGGCTCGCCGGCGGAGGCGTTGACGGGCCTCGGCGCGCGCCCGCCGGACCTGATCATCAGCGATCAAGACCTGGCCGACGAAATGAACGGCGTGGAGCTGATCGGGAAGCTGCGCGAGGCGGCCGGACAGCCGGTATTGCCGGCGATGCTGTTGACCGGCAACGTGAACTCGTGGGATGAAGGTGACGAGCCGGAGATGGCGGGCATCATCGTCCTCAGGAAACCGTTCGGCATCGTTGAGTTGCAGGCGCAGGTGGAACGGTTGCTGGGCGTGAACGCGTGCTGAGGGGTGATGGGAGGAAGCGCGATTCCGAGGGCGGAGCACCTGGAAAAGGAGAAGGAGCAGCGGCTGCGCCGGACCTGCGTCGAGGCCGAACCGCTGATCCTCGTGGTGCTGGGCGTCGCGATCGGGTCCATTGCGCTGCGCTGCTGCTGCCGCTGTCGAAGATGACGCCGGTGGCCCGCAGCGGCCACTGATCAGAAGCAAGAAATCCGAATTTCGAAATCCGAATCAGAATTCGCGGCAGTTTACGCGACGGGTAGCACCGGGATCGGCTCGCGGGCCCAGGTCCGGGATAACGGAAATATTTAACGTTTTTAACGAATTTCCGGGTGAGAACGGTCAAGTTTCTTCCAGCCTGGTCGATACACTCATTGGACGTACGAACACGTTTGCAGAAAGGGTACTGCGATGAGGAAGGCTGCCCGCAGGGGCTTCACGCTGGTTGAGCTGATCATCGTCATCGTGATCCTTGGCATCCTGGGGACGATTGCCATTCCGCAACTTATCAGTTCCACCAAGGACGCCGAGGAAGCCACGCTGGCCGCCGACCTGACCATGTTGCGCAACTCCATCAGCCTGTATTATCACCAGCACAACTCAGTTTACCCCGGGGTGGTGACGTCCGATGGGACGGGCACAGCCACCGACGCGACCAATAACGTGGCGGCCTTCATCAGCCAGCTTCGGGAGTACTCGGACAAGAGCGGCAGGACGAGCGCGGTGCTCGATCGAGCGAACTTCCCGTTTGGGCCGTACTTGAACAACGGGTTGCCCGAAAATCCGATCAACGGCCTGGCGACAGTCAAGATGCTGACCGATTCCGACGCGATCGCTTCCGGCGAGATTGACGGCACGACCGGCTGGCTCTACAACAGCACGACCGGCGAGATCCGCTCCAACACGACCGGTTATCTGGAATATTAGCCCAAGCCTGCTGGAAGATACGCAACGGGTTGCAAGCCAGCGCCAATGCGCCAATGGCGCCGTCGCCGGGCCAGCCGGCCGACTCGCAATTTCCCTTATTTTTCCGATTGTTTCACCGGCATGGCGCGCGTGGCGCCGGTTGAAATCCCGCCATCGACGAGCAGCGTCTGGCCGGTCACGTAGCGGCTC
>MVZB01000227.1 GCA_002068205.1 candidate division BRC1 bacterium ADurb.BinA292 | reverse complement strand
GGGGAGGCGGACGCGGAAGAGGTTGCCCGCCAGCGGCTGGGGGTCGAGTTCGTAGCGGTCCCAGCGCGCGCGGGCCGTGGTGATGTAGAGGTCACGCCAGTCGGGGCCGCCGAAGGCGCAGGAAGTGACGTGGGTGACCGGGACGTCGATCCGTTCGAGGAGTTTGCCGGTGCGCGGGTCCTGGCAGACGACGGCCGAGCCGCCCCAGAGGGCGATCCAGAGGTTGTCGTTATCGTCGATCGTCATGCCGTCGGGCCACCCCTGGCATTCGGGGATCTCGACGACGGGGCGGCGATTGGAGATCGCCCCGGTCGCCAGATCGTAGTCGTAGGCCGAGACGACGCGGGTCGGGGTATCAATGTAGAACATCGTGCGGGCGTCGCGCGTCCAGGCCAGGCCGTTGGAGCAGGCCACGCCGGTCTCGCGGCGTTCCACATGGAGGTCGGGATCGAGGCAGTAGAGGCTGCCGGTGGGACCGGGATCGCCGGCGGGCATCGTGCCGGCCCAGAAGCGGCCGGCCGGATCGCACTTGCCGTCGTTGAACCGATTGCCGGGCCGATCGGCCTCGGGATGGGCGATGGGTTCGGCCGTCGCGCGGGCGGGGTCGAAGAAGGCGAAGCCGCCGCCGAGCGCCAGGACAAGGCCGCCGTGGCGGCGCGGGACGGCGGCGCCGAGCGGTTCGCCGAGCCGGAAGAGGACGTCCTCGCCGGTTTGTGGATCGAAGCGGTGCAGCTCGCCCAGGGGGATGTTGACCCACCAGAGGACGGCTGCGCGGGGGTCCCAGACCGGGCCCTCGGCCAACGTTGATTGCGCCTCCAGGACGCAGTCCAGTTGCATCGTGCGCGCTCCGCTCCGGGCAAGTGGATTTGGGGGACGCGGATCTAGTCCAGGTCGACTTCGCGTTTGGGTTTCTGGACCGGGCCTTTTTTTTTGGCCTTTTCCAGGCTGTCGTTGAACAGGGCGTTCAAGCGGTCCATTTTTCCCTTTTCGCGTTCCCGGGCTTCGGCCACCTTGCGTTCGATCTCGTTGCCGGCGCGGCGGACGCGTTCATAGGCATCCTCGAAGCGGTCGCCGGTGGTTTCCTCCAGCAGCGGCTTGCGCGTCTCCATCAGTTTGCCGTCGCGACGGCGGATGATCAGGACGGATTTGCACTCCGGACAGGGGACTTCAAAGAACTCGTCGGTCATGGCGCCCATCACCTTCCTGGCCGCGCCGGCGGCGGGGAGATCGCCGTTTCATTATAGATCGGCGGCGCGGGGACCCAAGCCTTTTTCGCGCCGCCGGGATCGGGACCGGGATCGGGATCAGGAAGGTGATCCAAAAGCGGCGTCGACGACCGCTGCGCGGTCTCTGCCGCCGCACTCCACAAAACGACGTCGGGCGAGGGGAGAGGGCGATGGCGATGGCGATCTGGCCGAGTCAATTCGCCTGGACTTGGGCGTTGGGGTCGACGCCGGCTTCGCGCAGCAGGGCGTCCTGCATCTGTTGTTCGTAGGCGGCCGGGTTGCGCTGCCAGGCCTGTTCCTCCGCGGTCAGGGGGAAGCCGCTGGTGGATTTGGACTCGACGAGCAAGCGCATGACCGGTTCGGAATCGCGGGCGCCGCCGAACCGGCGGAGTTTCCAGTAGCCCGATTCCTGCACGAGGAAGATCGGCCGGATGGTGTCGATCCGGCCCGGGTCGTGGATGTAGGCGACGGCGTGGACGCCGTTGACGCGGAGGGTCGACACCACGGGGCGCACCTTGTGCGAGCCAAAATCGAGCAGGGCATGGACGGCGGACCAGGTCTGCGCTTCCGGCTTCAAGTGGAGCGGATTGCGGCCGTTGAGGTCGGGATCGAGCCGGGCGAGGGTCGCGCGGTTCTCGTCGAGCCAGAGCCGATCGTCGCGGCTCATGAAATCGAGCAATTCCTGCCAATCCGGGTCGCTGGCGCGATGGCGGACGCCCAGCAGCACGAAATAGCGGTCGAGCATCATTTTCGGCTCGGTCTGCGCCCGCCGGTTGATGATGACCTTCTCCTCGCGCGTGCGGTTCCACATAACGGTTCCGGCGACGCCCATGACGACCAGCAGCAGGATGACAAAGGTCATGAGGATGCCGCCGCGCGGGGGGCGACGGCGCGCGGCGGGTGTCGGGATGCTCGTCATTGGCTTCCATCCTCCCGGTCCAGCTCGCGCCGGACTTCGACGAGGTTATCAAGTTTTTCCCGGCGGAGAGGGTCGGGCTCGTCGCGGGCGATCCGCTCGAGCCAGCGCGGCCCGCGCCAGGCGACGAACAGGACCCCCAGGACCAGGATCAACCAGCCGCAAGCCCAGAGGAGCCAGATCCGCCGGTTCAGGGAGAGATCGGTTTTGTGCGAAGAATTGCTCATTGCGGGTTCCTGCACAATCGGGTGCACTCTTTTTGTGCAGATGAACTTCGGCGGAGCGTCGGTGACCGACGGCCCCGACTTTTCCCAAGCCTTGGATTGACTTGATTTGAGGCTGATCCCGGGTCGTCCATCCCTCCCGCCGACGGTTTGGAAGCTAAGTTGCTCTACCGCCTTCTAGCTGTTATTCGGAAAGGATGTTTCGATGGACCTGTCCCCCACCGTCCTGAAGCAGTATATGAAGGATATCAGCCGCCACCAGGTTATGTCCAAGCAGGAAGAATATGACCTGTTCGCCCGCCTGCGGTCGGGCGATGAGTCGGCGCGCGATGAGATCATCCAGTGCAATCTGCGGCTGGTCGTTCGCCTCGCGCAGCGGTTTCAGGGCAAGGGGCTCTCGCTGGAGGATCTGATCCAGGAGGGCAACATCGGTCTGCTCGAAGTGATCGACCGGTTCGATCACACGCTGGGCTTCCGGTTTTCGACGTATGCCGCGTTCTGGATTCGCCAGGCGATCCAGGTGGCCGTGCGCAAGCAGGGGTCGCTGATCCGGCTGCCGGTGCGCAAGGCGCGGGCGCTGGGCTATATGTCCGAGGTGATCCAGGAGTTCCGGTCGACGAAGGGGCGGGCGCCGACGTATGCCGAGATGGCCGAGCGGCTCGGCCTGCAGGAGGAGCAGTTGGAGGAACTGGTGCAGATCAGCAAGACGGCGTTGTCACTCGATTCGCCGCTGGACGAGGATGGCGGGACGCTGCAGGAGCGCGTCGTGGACGAACGGACGCCGCTGGCCTCGCAGCAGACGATGCGCAATGAGCTGATCCGGAAGGTGCATCAGGCGCTGGCGCAACTGTCCGAGCGCGAGAACCGGGTGTTGCAGATGCGGTTCGGGATTCACGGGGGTCGGCCGCGCAGCCTGCGCAGCATCAGCCGGCGGGTGGGTCTGAGCCAGGAAGGGGTGCGGCGGGTCGAGCAGCGGGCGTTGGCGAAGCTGGCGCGGCCGCACATGCGGACGCAGTTGAGCGGGTTGATTTGATCTATCATGGTTTCCTCGGGGCCCCCACGGGGCCACCTGGATCGGGCCGGGCGCCTCTAGAGAGAGTGATGCGAAAGCGTCAGGGGGCCACTCTCGAAGACGGCGTCCGGCCTGTTCGTTTTACTGTCCTCTCTGTCGGGATCGCCTGGATCGGTTCGGCCGTCGCCACGGGACTCCGTGGCGATGGGTATCGCGGTTCCCGCCACCGATTCGCGGACTAAATCGGTCAATTTTCATCCCTCGTTGTGGCTCGTCATCGTGGTCGTTCATCTGATCGTGAGGGCAGGAGAGACGGAGCGGACATCAGGGACAAGAGGGACGGAAGGGGCGGAAGGCGTGGCCGTGAGAGCGAGAGGCTGGTAAGGAAGGGGAATTCGAGACCGAGGACGAGGGCCGAGGGCCGAATTTCGAGAAGGGCCGTTGGGGGCGAGGACGAGGGACCGAGACGAGGGACGAATATCGGGGGGGCAGGCGCAACTCAAACCAGACCGCGGGGGGGTAGAAAAGGTTTGACTAATGGGGAATGGTCCGATAAAAAGCGAGGGTCGATCAGCGGTTAGGGGCCTAAGAAAACTAGGCTTGCGCCATTTGCAGGATCGAACTCGGCCGCGCACCCGCACCATGGCCCGCCAGCGCCATTGGTTGCCGTCGGGGCGTCTCATCCGCGCCAGAGGAACCACCATTTCGGCGAAACGCAACAGGAGTTGACCCTCAGTCGGCCGGACCCCTCGCCGCGCGGCGAGCCGGCGGCCGAAGCCGTGGGATGGAACAGGCAAGGAAGCGTCCGCCGATGGGGAAAAACCCACCCGTGCAATTCAGGGAAAGTCGTCTGCTTGACGATCTGTCGGCGGAGCGTCACAATCGCTCGCTTCGTAACCGGGGGGTGAACCCGCCGGCCTACTCGCGCGCGACAGAGCAAAGGTGACCCGCAGGCATGGCGGTTGTAACCAGTAACTGCTTGGGCCTGGATATCGGCTCGCACCATATCCGGATCGCCTACCTGGAGATGGGCCGCAGCGGGCCGCGCATCGTGCAGTTGCTCGAGGCCCCGCTGGAAGTGGAGGAAGGGGTCGCCGAGGCGCAGCGGTTTCAGCAGATCGGCAAGCAAGTGCAGGAGATGCTGCGCGAGGCGCGCATCCGCACGAAGAATGCGGTTTTCTCGATTCCCGGCCAGTCGGTGTTCGTCCGCCGGATCAAGCTGCCGCGCACGTCGGAAGAGCGGATGCAGCGGATCATCCGCTACGAGGCGCGCCAGCAGATCCCGTTTCCCCTCGACAAGACGATCATGGAGTATCAGGTCTTCGAGGAGGAGGACTCGCCCGAAGCCAATGTGCTGCTGGTGGCGATCAAGCGCGAGTTCATCCTGAATTTCATGCGCATGGTGCGGCGGACCGGGTTGCGCGCGGTCGGCATTTCGGTCTCGACGCTGGCGCTGTTCAACTTTCACGAAGCGAACAGTTCGGATCGGCCGTTGACGCTGCGCTCGCCGCGCGAGCTGGAACGCGAGCGGCGGGCCGCGGCGGCCGAGCGCCGCAAGCAGGAGAAGGGCCAGGATAAGAAGCGCAAGAAGCTGAAGGGGAAGCAGGGCGAGGGCGATCAGGCGGCGGAGGAGGCGCTGATCGAGCCGGAGGAGGATGCGCTCGAGGCGATGGGCTTCGAGGAGATCCAGGCGTATGTGAACCTGGGTTCCTCGCTGATGGACATCGCGATTCCCAAACCGGGACCGGCGCGGATGATCGGTTTCCCGCGGTCGGTGCCGCTGGCCGGCAACGAGATGGACCGGGCGGTGAAGGACCGGCTCAACCTGGAGAGCCTGGAGGCGGCGCGCAAGCTGAAGGAAGAGCAGGTGGCGATCCTCTCGACCGAGTACGAGATGCAGGGGGAGGAAGGGCGGTACAACCGGCAGGCGAGCGAAGCGGCGACGGCGGTGGCCGACCGGATGATCAATGAACTGCGCCGGTCGCTCGATTTCTATATATCGCAGCCCGACGGCGTGGCGGTGGACAGCC
>MVZB01000226.1 GCA_002068205.1 candidate division BRC1 bacterium ADurb.BinA292 | reverse complement strand
TGGGGACCGAGCGGCTGCGCCGCGAGCGCGACGAAGCCGAACGACTCAGCTTCGTCGGCACGCTCGCCGCCGGCCTCGCCCACGAAATCCGCAATCCGATCAACGCGCTGGCGATGCAGCTTGAAATGCTCGAGGAAGATCTGCCCGGCTCAACGCGCGACAGTCTGCATCCGCGGGTCGAACGCATCCGCGAGGGGCTGGGCGGGCTGGAGCGCACGGTCCATGAGTTCCTGGCCTACGCCGCGCCGCAGCAACCCAAACCGGCGCGCGTCGAGCTGGCCCCGGTCGTCGCAGCGCTGCGCGAGGAGGCCCGCGCCGCTTCCCCCGGGCGCCGGCCGGTTCGCTTTGAGTTCCACGTCCCGGCCGGCCTGTGCGCCTGGTGCGACGAGCAGGCCCTGCGCCAGATCCTCGCCAATTTGATCAGCAACGCGATCCAGGCGCAGGCGGAGCGCGACGAAAACCGGACCACGCCCGGGGCGACCGGCGAGGCCGTCGTCCGCCTGACCGGCGTTCGCCGCAATACGGTGGTCGAGTTGACGATCGAGGATGCCGGGCCGGGGATCGACCCGGCCGTGCGCTCGCAGGTCTTCGAATGCTTTTACACGACGCGCTCCGAAGGAACCGGCCTGGGCCTGCCGATCGCGCGCCGGCTGACCGAACTGCTCGGCGGCGAACTGGTCCTCGCCCGCGAGGCCTCGGCGCTGGGCGGCGCCCGGTTCCTCCTGCGCCTGCCGGCCTGCGACTGACCGGAGTCCCGCCCGCCCCGCCGTTTTCCCCGCTTGACAGATATTGTATCGACGGCAATAATCCCCGCCATATCTTGACGCTGGATCGTCGCGATCTCTGATTTTCATTCACTTTCCGACTGGCCTATGCTACCTTCTCCTCACCTTACGAGCCGCCCGCCCGCCGCGACGGCGGAACCCATCCGTTCGAAGCTGAAGGGGGATCGCTGGTCGCCGAACATTCCGTGCAATCGATGTCAAGCCGTCGTTCCTGATACCGCCGCTGATCCAGTCCGTTGCTGAACGCGTAACGGGGTCGCCGCGCACCGTGCGCCCCACCGCCCCATTCCCGCAGGAGATCCGGTGCATGTTCTTCAAACGCATCGAAATGGTTGGTTTCAAGTCGTTCGCGACCCGCACGGTTTGTGATTTCATCCCCGGCACCACCGTCGTCGTCGGGCCCAACGGCTGCGGCAAATCCAACATCCTGGATGCGATCAAGTGGGTCGTCGGCGAACAGACCGCCTCGCAGCTGCGCGGCAAGAAGATGCAGGACGTCATCTTCTCCGGCTCCGCCTCGTTCAAGCCGCTGGGCGTCGCGCAGGTGACGCTGACGATCGATAACTCGACGCGGATCCTCCCTTCGGACTACGAGGAAATTCAGATCACGCGCCGCCTGTTCCGCTCCGGCGA
The DNA here is from genome assembly GCA_002068205.1 of candidate division BRC1 bacterium ADurb.BinA292. Lineage (GTDB taxonomy): Bacteria > Sumerlaeota > Sumerlaeia > MVZB01 > MVZB01 > MVZB01. The sequence continues at coordinate 3,994 of MVZB01000226.1, read as the reverse complement.
GAGCGAGTATCTCCTCAACAAGACCCCCTGCCGGCTGCGCGACATTCATAACCTCTTTCTCGGGACCGGCATCGGCAAGTCCTCCTACTCGATGCTCGAACAGGGCCGCGTCGGCCAGATCATCGGCGCCAAGCCAATCGAGCGTCGGTTCCTCATCGAGGAAGCGGCGGGCATCTCCAAATACCGCGCCCGCAAACTGGAGGCGCTGCGCAAGCTGGAACGCACCGACGTCGACCTGTCGCGCCTGACCGACCTGATCTCGGAAGTCGATCGCCAGGTGGCCTCGCTCAAGCGCCAGGCCAACAAGGCCGAACGCTACAAGGGGCTGTTCGACGAGCTGCGCCGCGCCGAGCAGGAACTGCTCGTCCTGCGTTCGGCCAGTGTGCGCACGCAACTGAAATCGCTCAACGAGACGCTCGAACGCCAGCGCGACCAGCTGACGCGGCTGCGCACCGCGTTCGCCGAGAAGGCGGCCGCCGAGGAACAGGCCCGCGAGCAGGAGGAGGAGCTCAACGAGCGGCTGACCGACGAAAACCAGGCCCTGTTCGATCTGAAGGCCCGCCTGACCGAATGCGATCATCAGATCACGCGCCTCAACGATCAGATCGGGGCCCATGCCCGGCGCAAGGAACAGATCCAGGAGGAATTTCGCGAGCTGGACGGCCGCGCCGCCGAGGTGGCGCTGCGCGTCGAGGAGGCCGAGCAACTGGCGGCCGACTCCGAACAGCGGCGCGCCGAGTTCTCCACCCGCTACGACGAGTTGAACCGCGAATACCAGGAACTGCAGGCCTCGGCCACCACGCGCACCGAGCGGCTCGAGGCGCTCAGCAGCCAGGTGAACCTCCTGCGCGAGGAAGTCTCGCGCGCCGATAACGAAATCCGCATGGCCGAGGCGTTGATCGAGCGGCAGAACGAAACGCGCGAGGAAACCGAGTCGCTGCTGCGCGCGCTCGAATCCTCGTTCGCCGATCTGGCCGCGCGCCGCGAGGAACTGGCTGCCCAGGTCGAGGCGCTGCAAACCCAGAGCGATTCCCTCCAGCAGTCAATCGAGCAGCGCCGCACGGAACAGACCCAACGCCAGCAGCGGCTGGCCGCGCTCATCAAGGAACTGGAGGAAACGCACAAGCGCCTGCATACGGGCCGCTCGCGCCTCGAAACGCTCCATGAAATGCGCGCCAGCTACGAAGGCTACTACCAGGGCGTGCGCGAAGTGATGCTGGCGGCCGACGCGGGACGCCTCGGCGGCATCCTGGGCGTCGCCCCCAATCTGATCCGCGCCCGCGGCGAGCACGAACTGGCGATCGAGGTCGCCCTCGCCACCCACTTGCAGGATATCGTGACGCGCACGGCCGAGGACGGCAAACAGGCGATCGAATACCTCAAGTCGGCCGGCCGCGGCCGCGCCACGTTCCTTCCGCTTGATCGACTGCAGGCAACGCCGCTGGCCGCCAACCTGCGTCAGGTGCTCGGGCGCAAGGGCGTGGTCGGGCTCGCCAGCGAGCTGGTCGATTTCGACCGGGAGATCGACGTCGCCGTCCAGTTCCTGCTCGGCACCACGATCGTCGTCGAGGACCTCGACGTGGGGCTTGATCTGGGGCGCCAGGGCTTCCGCGGCCGCTATGTCTCGCTCGACGGCCAGCTGATCAATCCCGCCGGCTCGATGACCGGCGGCCGGATCCAGGCCACCGGCCTGATGTCGCGCGAACGCGAAATGCGCGACCTGCAGGCCGAAGTCGATCGCCTCGACCAGCGCCAGCACCAACTGCGGGGCGAGATCGAGCGCGTGCAGATTGAAATGAGCACCGCCCACTCGCAACTGGAGGCCGATCAGGCGCGGCTGGACGCCCTGCGGTTGGAGCACGCCGGTCTGCGCAAGGACCTGGAGGCGGCCCAGCGCGGCCGCGACGACGCCGAACGCGCCCTGGCCGAACGCCGCGCGCAGATCGAGCGGATCGATGAGGAAGTGGCGTCGCGCCGCCAGGCGATCGACCAGTGGCGTGCGCGCGCCGGGGAAGCCCGCGCCCAATTTGCCGCGGCCGAGGCCGAACTGAATCAGACCCGTGAAGAAGCCCGCGGCCAGAGCGGCCACATCATGGAACTCGGCGTCCAGATGGCCGAAGCCAAGGCGCAGGTCGACAAGGCTCACTCGCAGTTGGCCGAGGCCCAGCGCCAGCTCCAGACGCTCGAACGCGACCTGGAGTCGGTATCGCGCCAGCGCCAGGCGCGCCTGGCCGAGATCCAGGAGCTCCAGCAGCAGGATGCCCGCCTGCACGAGCAGATCGAACGCATTCGCGCCGAACTGCAGCAGACGAGCGTCGAATACGACGAGATGGCGCGCCAGCTCAATGCCGACCAGGCCTCGCGCGAAGCGCTCCAGCTCCGGATCAAGGAGCTGAGCGCCGAGGTCGAGCGCATCAGCCGCGACGAACGCGATCTGGACAACCAGTACCGCGAGGATGAATTGCGCCACGCCGAGCTGCAGACCACGCTCAACGGCTTGAGCGAACAGTGCGAGGAGAAATTCGAGCGCTCACTGGAATCGCTCGCCGAGGAAGTCGGCGAGGTGGAAAAGGACGCCCACGGCCTGCACGCGCTGGTGACCGAACTGCGCGCCAAAATCGAACGCATCGGCCCGGTCAATATGGCGGCGCTCGATGAATACAATGAACAGTCACAGCGTCTCGAATTCCTGCGCGCGCAGCACCATGATCTGACCGAGGCCCGCGATCAGTTGCGAGCGACGATCGAGCGCCTCGATGAGACCACGCGCAAGCTGTTCCACGAAACGTTCGAGGCGGTCCGCGTCCACTTCATCGAGATGTTCCGCCGGCTGTTCAATGGCGGCAAGGCCGACCTGATCCTGGAGGCGCCCGAAGGGCTCGATCCGCTGCTCGACGGCGGCATCGAAATCCTCGCCCAGCCGCCGGGCAAGAAACTCCAGAACATCCAGCTCATGTCGGGCGGCGAAAAGGCGCTCACCGCCATCGCCCTGCTCTTTGCCCTCTTCCTCCACAAGCCGTCGCCGTTCTGCATCCTCGACGAGATCGACGCGCCGCTGGACGACATCAACGTCGAGCGGTTCAAGACCGTCCTGCGCGAATTCAACGAGAAAACGCAGTTTGTCATTATCACGCACAACAAGCTGACAATGGAACTGGCCGACGCGCTCTATGGCGTGACGATGGAGGAATCCGGCGTGTCGAAGCTCGTCTCGGTCCGCTTCGAGCAAGCCGAGCAGATGGTCGACGTGGGCTGACGCCGCGACCGGCGGCGCGGGGGGAGGCGGGCTGCTTCGCCGGGCTGTTCTCGCCGCCGCGGCGATGCTATGCTGGAACGCCGCGCGTCCCGCGCCCGCGCGGAGGACCACGATCGGACCGTCACTCACATTCCAGATGGACCCCCAATGACGTTTGTAGACCCGGTGCAGCGGCGTTCCGCAGGCAATCTCAGATTTCTGGCCGGATTGCTCCTGGTGTTGGCGGCCGGGGCGGGCGTGGGGCTGATGGTGTGGCGCGGGGGCTCCGGCAACCGGGCCGCTGCGCGGCGATCCGGTAAAATGCCGGTTTTCCCGTGCCCATCCGCAGGAGCTTCAGCATGGCCATCAAGGTCGGTATCAACGGTTTCGGACGCATCGGTCGCTGCGTGTTCCGCGCGGCGGTGCAGAACTTCGGCGACGAGATCGAGATCGTCGGCATCAACGATCTGCTGGAGCCGGACTACCTGGCCTACATGCTCAAGCACGATTCCGTGCACGGCCGCTTCCAGGGCGAGGTGTCGGTGGTCGACGGCGCGCTGGTGGTGAACGGCAAGACCATCCGCCTGACCGCCGAGCGCGATCCGGCCAACCTGAAGTGGGACGAGATCGGTGCGGATATCGTGCTGGAATCCACCGGCCTGTTCCTGGACAAGGACAGCGCCGCCAAGCACCTCGCCGCCGGCGCGAAGAAGGTCATCATGTCGGCCCCGTCGAAGGACGACACGCCGATGTTCGTGC
>MVZB01000225.1 GCA_002068205.1 candidate division BRC1 bacterium ADurb.BinA292 | reverse complement strand
GGATGTCGATCCGGCAGACCACCTGATCGACGGCGTCGACGTCTACGGGATCCTGCGCATGCGCTGGGACACGGCGCGCGCCAGGCTGGTCGTCGTCGGCATGGCGCCCGTGCAGTCGTCCAACCCGTCAGATCCGCCCGGAACGCCAGCCCGGGTGATGTTCGCGGCACCGGTCCCGCATCTCGGCGCGAACGCCGTCCTGCGGTTCTCCGGGCTGAAGCATCCGGACATGCGCGCCAGGGCGAAGACGTTGCGCGCGTACCTGCGGGAAAACCCGCCGGCGCACGCTTCAGAGGTCGCCGACATGCTCGGCACGCAATGGGCGCCATACCCGCCGGAACGGGATGCGGTCCAGACGCTCGTCGCCGGAATCCTGGCGGCCATCGGGGACTTGTAGAGAGGAATCAGCATGACGACCACCGTCGACGACATCATCCAGGAAGCCAACAACGCCTTCCAGGAAGCCAAGGATCTGGCCGACCAGGCGCTCACCGAGGTCGGCAACACGAACGTCACCGTCGCGGCGGCGCTTGGCGGGATCGTCCGCGACTACTCCGGCGCGAAGCCGATCCCGGACGATGTGATTCCGGGCGCGATCGCCAAGCCGATGTTGCCGACGACCGACTTCTCCGTCGACGTCAAGGATGCGTTCGACCATGCGTTCGGCAGTTTCAACGCCGACCTGAAGCCGCAGATCATCGACTACCTGACGGAATTCTTCCCGGACATCGCCGGGGCGGTGCGAACCGGATCGGACCAGTGGATCATCGACACGATCACAAGTGGCGGGTACGTCCCGGTGGCCGTCGAGAACGCAATCTGGAACCGGGCACGCGACAAGGAGATGCAGGACGCGGCGCGCGCCGAGCAGTCGATCATCGACGCCACCGCGGCCCGAGGCTTCTCGATGCCGACAGGCGCCACGGCGGCGGCGCTGCTCTCGTTGCAGCAGGAGTCGGTGACCCGGATGGCGGCCGTGGCGCGCGACATCGCCGTGAACTCGTTCAGCGTGGCGAACGAGAACATCAAGTTCGCCATCCAGCAGGCGATCGGTCTGCGCACGGCGTTTGTCGGGGCGCTCGGCGAGTTCATCAGGACGGCCATGATCCAGCCCAACGGGGCTGCCGAGTACGCCAAGACCATCCTGGCGGCGAAGTCGAGCCTCTATGACGCGGCGACGCGCCTGTACTCGGCGACGGTCGCCGAGGAGCAGATGCGGGTCGAGGCGTTGCAGAAGAACGTGTCTCTGGATCTCACCGCACTGGCAACCTGGTACCAGGCCAAGGGCACCGAGTTGCAAGTGACGCTCGGCGGCGGCCGGGCGATCGTCGATGCGCAGGTCGCGAAGGCCGAGATGCTGGCACGGATGGCCGGCGCAGCGATGGCGACGCGCAACACCATGCTCAGTGCCAGCGGCAGCAGTTCGTAGGTCGTCAATCGTTCGCCAATCATGGCAGGCTGGCGGCCATCGGTAGACGCGTGTCGACGAGGGCGCGAAGGATGAAGCGACGCAAGTGCATGGCGGATGGCGGCATTCTCGCCGGGGTCACCCCCGGTCGGGAGTCGGCATCAGGACGAGCTGGAGGCGGGTACGCCCGCGGCGGGATTCTGCCGGTCCTGGGCATCGGATCGGGAACGTCCGACAGCATTCCGGTCGTGCTCGCGGGGCACAAGGTCCACGTGTCGAACGGCGAGGGCGTCGCGGTCCTTCCGAAGAAGACAATGGACACTCCGGGCGCCGTTGCCGCCGTTGAAGACGTGATCGAGAAGACCAACGGCAAGCCGCCGGTGCCGATGGCCGATGGCGGGAAGTACGCCGCCGGCGCCTTGCCAGAGGAAGATGGTCGTCCGAAGATCCTGTCGTCGCTCCCAGAGGGCGGGATCCTGCGCACGCAGCAGGGCCGGCAGCAGGCTGCGCAGGCCATCGCGAACGCGCCGGCGATCGGTGCGCCGCTGACGATTGGCGGCGGACAACCGGCGCCGACTGCGCCGAGCATCTACGCTCCGGCCTATGCGGCAGCCAAGCAAGGTCTTTCCGGCGAGGGGCTGCGCCCGGATGTCGGCCTCACTGGTCCGCGCGCCGTGCCGCAGCAGGCATCCTTCTCGAACGAGGGCGGTCGTTCCGCCGTTCTGGCGAGCAATCTTGCCGTGCAGGCGCCGCCGGTGCAGCAGGCGCCAGTACCCGCTGCGGTCGCCCCTGCCGTGCCCGCTGCTGCTCCCGCTACCGCGGCCACCGCTGCTCCAGCCGGCGTCCCGGCGCCGTCCGTGGCGGAGCCGCCGGCGAGGTTTCCAGGGCCGAGCGAGCCGGTGTCGTCTGGCACGGGCTTCGTCCGCAACAACCGCACCGGAGCAGTGACGCCGGTCGGCAGCCCGTCGATCGCATCGCCCGCGCCGCAGCAGGCTGTCGCTACGCCGGCGAGATTCGGAGCCCTCGAGGCCATCCAGCCGGCGGCGCAGCCGACCGACACGAATCGCTATCGCCAGACGGCCGAGAAGATCCTGCTCGACGAGAGCAGGGGGCCGGGCGGCGGGGTTGCGGCGCGCCTGTTGATGGGCCTGGCCGGCCGGGCAGCCGGGATGGACAACGATGCTGCAAGGACTGCGAACGAGACGCAGGCAGTCGCCGCAAGAGCGCAGCAGGCAGCCGCCGAGCTGGCCTCGACCGACAGCTACCGGCGTGCTTCGCTGGGCATTCAGGACCGCGAACAGAGCATGCGCGAACAGGAGTCGGCCGACAAGCTGCAGGACACGGCCGCGCAACGGGCGGCGCGCGCGGGGATCGCCGACGCGATCGAGAGTGGCGACGAGGCGAAGATCAAGAAGGCGCAGGCAAAAGGGATTGCGGCCGGAGTCTTGAAGTCGACCGACGAGCGCAAGCACGAGGAGTCGCCGTACCGCATCCACACCGACACGACGAGCGGTGACCAGGTGCGCATCAACCAGAAGACCGGCGCAACGGACCGGCTTGATCGTGCGACGAACACATGGCAGCCGGTCGGCGCCAGTCAGCCGAAACAGGCTCCGCAAGTCGCAATCGACGCGCTGCGCGCGAATCCTGCGCTCGCCGCACAGTTCCAGCAGAAGTACGGTTATCTGCCGCAGTGACCATGGGCAACTACTTTGACAAGTTCGACGGCGACAAACCGGCAGGCGGCGGGAACTTCTTCGACCAGTTCGACGAGGCGCCGGCAGGAGCGAAGTCGTCTGCGGCCGACTACCTGAAGGGCGCTGCGTCCGGCGTTGGCGGCCTCGTATCAGGTATCGGCTACCTGGCGGAGAGAGCAGGCGCGGACGAGATCGGCGGCAATCTCCGGCTCGCTGGAGACACCGCGCAGAAGGCGTTTCTGAAGTCCATGACGCCGGCCGGGCAGCTCGCAGCGCAGTCGCAGGTGTTCGAAGACGATCCTGGGTCTGTGTTGCCGAAACTTGGCGATCGCTGGGGCCAGGCGCTCGCGATGGGCGCCGCGCAATCGGCTCCGTCGATGGTCGCAGCCGCTGTTCCTGGTGGCCTTGCAGCGGCGGGGTTGCGTGGTGTTGCCGGGATGGCGGCATCACGTGGAATCGGCGGTGCGCTCGCGCCGCTCGCCGCTGGCACGGCTGCACAGGTTGGCGGATGGGCGACGAACTTCGCCGGCAACCTGGCTGCACGCGCTCCGGCTGCGCTTGGCTTCGGCGCTGCAGAAGGCGCTGTTGCAGGGGCGTCGAACGCGGCACAGTGGAAGTCGGACATCGAGCAGAAGCCGCTGGCCGAACTGCGGAATATGCCGGGATTCGCCGCGCTCGAAGCGCAGATCGGAGAGCAGGCCGCACGGCAGCAGATCGCCGAACAGGGCGCTGCAGACATCATGGCGCGCACTACGTTGTCTACCGGCGGCATCGGCGCCCTGACGGGCGGTGGCGCGCTTGGCAGCGCTTTCCAGAGAGTCACAACCGGAGCCAAGGGCGGAATCCTTGGCGCCATCGGACGGGACGCTGCGAAGGAAGCGGCGCAGGAGATCCCGCAATCTGGCGGCGAACGGGCAATCCAGAACGTCGCGACACGCGACTACCTCGACCCCAGCCAGTCGATCACGCAAGGCGTCCTGGCGGACGCGCTGTCTGGCGGCGCGATCGGTGGCGTCATGGGCGGCGTGACAGGCGGCGGTTCGCATCTTGCGAAAGGGCCGTTGCAGAAGGCTGCCGAGGCCAGTGCTGCCGCTACTCCCTCTGGCACCACTCAGGGAGCGCCGACGCCTGCCGATGGGACCGCGCAACCCCCAGCGGACGACAGCAACGCAGGAGCCGCCCCCGCGCGCGCCGACGCGTCTGTCCGTGAAGTGGTTCAGGCGGCCGCGGCAGAACTGGCAGCCAACCAGTCGCCGTCGACCGCTCCGCAGCAACCGAACACGCCCGCCGCGCCGGGAGTTCCCCCCGCCCCGGTATCCACTGCCGCACCCTCTATCCCCACCAATCAGGCAGAGCCGGCGGGCGTCCCCGTTTCTCAACCGCAAGAAGGAACCGTTCCACGTGGCAACGAAACCGAAATCACCAAGCCGGCAGCACCGGGACAACAAGCGCAACCCGCAGCGGTATCCGGTGCCGCCGGGGCAGTAGGCAATACCGGAACGCAACCCGCGAATGCCGGAACGCAACCGGCGAATACCGGAACGCAACCGGCGAATACCGGACCGCAGCCAGCGCCAGTGCCGGTACCGACCGGCCAGGACGTCAATCTCCAGAACCGGGACCGCTCCCGGGCGGCATCGGTCATCCAGATGAGCGAGATCGCGCGCAACCCGGACTACATGCGTCTCGGACCGAGCCGCACGCCGGATTCCGGCGCTCCGATGGTGTTCGCTGTGGGCGACGATCTCTCGCGCATACCGGCGGCGAGCTTTGGGAATGGCGACGTCGCGGTGATGTCCGACGGGCAGCGCGTGCCGTTCCGCTATGCCGTGGTGGACGCGAGCCAGGTCGAGCCGTCGAACTTCGCCGATGGCCGGGTGAATCCCACGTTCGCCGCCGGCCAGACTGGCACCATCAAGGCGCTGAACAACGGGAGAACGGCCGGCCTGCGCGCCGCATACGAGCTCGGGAGCGCCGGCACGTACCAGACGGAGCTTGCAAAGGATCTGGCGAACGTCGGGATTTCTCCCGGCGCGCTGCAGGCTACTTCGAACCCGATCCTGGTCCGCGTCTACTCCGACACCGCGAACACGGCCGGCATGGCGGCCAAGAGCCAGGCGCAGGGTCTCGGGATGTCTCCGGCCGAGCTGGCCCGCCAGGATGCCCCGCTCCTCGACTCGTCCGTGCTCGAGCTGTTCCGTCCCGGTGACGTTGCTGCTGCCGACAACCGCGACTTCGTTCGTGCCTTCGTGGGCAGGCTGCAGCAGTCCGGACAGGACATCGCCGGCATGATGACCGACGCCGGGACGCTGTCGCCGATGGGTCGGCAGAGAAT
>MVZB01000224.1 GCA_002068205.1 candidate division BRC1 bacterium ADurb.BinA292 | reverse complement strand
CCCGCCCCGCCGGCGGTGACCCGCTAGGACGACCCGATGACGCCGCGATTCAACCCGACGCGCCGGCCGGAGAGGGGCGTGCTGGGAGGACTGCATCCGCTCATGACCGTGCCCCCCAGACCGTCCCCCGCCGCCGGCGCCGGGCTTGTCCGCCTGGGGCTGCTTATCATTGGCTTCATGCTGGGGATGGCGGCGGCGCACGGCCAGACGCGCCGCTCGTCGCTCGATGCGCCGATCGCGCCGCTGCGCATCACCGAACGCGGCGGCGAACTCGGGCTGCGGTTCGACTACCTGAGCGAGACGCAGCGGCGCGACGGCGGCGACGAGGTGGAACTCAGCAACCGGGCGTTCCAGGAGTACCTGATTCAGCGCATCGGCGGGTATGTGTATCACCCGCGGTTTCTCGAATTTCGCAGCCGGTTCGAGATCGGGATGATGCAGCAATTTATCGAAAACTCCGGCCTGGGGGGCTTCGCCGGCGGGGTCGAGGAAAGTTCGCGCTCCAATTCGTTCATCGGCGGCTACGATCTCTATCTCCATTTTCTGAAGGAGCATCCGTTTTCGGCGATGGTCTTCGCCGGGCGCGACCGTCGGCCGGTGCTCCAGCTCTTCACGGACCGGCAGATCGTCGAATCGGAGCGTTACGGCGTCGTCTTCAACTGGAAGAAGGACCCCTTCCCGATGGACCTGGCGCTGACGCGGACCAAGCTCCGGGAATTCGGATTCGACAGCCACTCGGAGTCGGACAACACGCTGCTCGATTACGTCGTCCGCCACCGCCTGGGGCGGCGGATGGAAACCGAACTGCGCTATCGCCTGCAGGATTACCAGCAATCGTTCACGGCGGAAAATCCGCTCATTACGATCGAGCGCGAAACCGAACTCCAGTCGCATGATCTGTCGCTGCTCAACACGATCTACCTCAACGAGGACCGGACGAGCTACCTGAGCAGCATCCTGCGCTACTTCACCCAGACCGGCAGCCAGGAGCTGGCGACGATGCAGTGGCACGAGCGGCTGAACCTGCGCCACACCCCCAATTTCAGCACGTATTACCTGGCCAGCCTGCTGGAGAATGAATTCAGCCGGACGAGCGTGCTGACGCGGCGGCTGGAGGCCGGCCTGGATCACCGGCTCTACCGCAGCCTGGATTCGCATCTGGACATTCACGGCCGCTGGATCGAATTCGACGAGTCGGAGGAGACCGAGATCGGCGTCACCGGCCGGCTGGGCTACCGCAAGCAGACCCCGTGGGGGTATCTGACGGCGGGATACGGCCGGACGCTGGACCGCGTGACGCGCACCGGCCTGAGCGACCGCCGCCCCGTGATTGATGAAGCGGTGACGCTCGACGACGTCGCGTTCACGTTTCTCTCGCAGCCGGCGATCATCGCCAGCTCGGTGCAGGTGACCGACGCCACCGGCGTGATCATCTACCTCGAGGGGTTCGACTACGAGCTGGAAGAGCGCGGCAACCGGCTCGGAATCCGCCGGCTGGCGACAGGCAATATCGACGACGGCGAAACCGTCCTGGTCGATTACAGCGTCGAGTTCACCTCGGATCTGGAGTACCTGGCCGACCATCAGATCTTCCACGTCCGCTACGACTTCGAGCGATTCCTGGAGGGGTTGGCGGTTTATTATCGCTGGCAGGACCTGACCGCCCGCGATGCGCCCCGCGTGGACGACTTCAGCATCCTGGAATACACCGACTGGCTGGCCGGGCTGCAATACCGCTGGCGCTGGCTGACCTGGTCCGAGGAGTTCGAACGCTACGAGTCCAATTTCAGTTCGTACGACCAGCTTCGCAGCCAGATCGAGGGGCATCATCCGCTGGGCCGGGGCATCCGGCTGGGCTGGCATGCCGGCACGTTGCTGATCGACTACCGGGATGAAGGATTGGACAATCCCTATACGAACGTGGTCTACGGCGGCCTGACCCTGGACGGGCGGATCCGCCCGTCGGGGTTCTGGCAGATCGAGGCGCGCGCGCGCAAGGAGTCGGGCCTGAGCGATGAGATGCTGGTGGGGATCGCCGGGAAGGTAGGGATGATCTGGCGCAAACTGAAGCTGGAGGCGGGGGCGCGCGTCGAGCAGCGCCAGCGCTTCGAGTCCGAGCGCGACCGGATGCAGGTCTTCCTGCAGGTGACGCGGGAATTCTAGCGGGACGAGGGCCGATGGCTGGAGAAGCCGAAAGATCCGGCGCGCGGATGGCGGGCGGCGATGCCCATGACCCCGTGGCAGGGTCATCCAGGCCGTGGATTCGAGGCGCGTGCGGCATGGTCCTCGTGCTGCTCGCGCTGGTTGCCGCGTGCGCCGTTCAGCCGTGGTCGGGCTTTCCGACGGCGGTGCGGCCGGAGCTGACGTGGCCGGGTCCGCCCTTGCCGGCGCGCGTCGGGTTCGTTGCCGAGATCCGCGGCCATCGCGATCTGTTCGAGGAAGGGGGCGGGCTGCGGACGATCGGCCGCTGGCTGAGCGGCCCGGCCGATTCGGGCGTGATCCGGCCGTACGCCGTGGCGCTGCATGGCGCAGGCGGGCTGCTCGTCACCGATCCGGGGCGCTGCATCGTCCACTTTTTTGATGGCCCGCGCCGGCGCTACGTGGCGCTGGGGGCGGAGCTGGAAGGGGGCCTGCCCTCGCCGGTGGGGGTCGCGGCGCTGCCCGACGGCCGGATCCTCGTCAGCGATTCGCGGCTCGGCCGCGTGCTGATCTTCGACCGCGACGGCGCGCCGCAAGGGACGTTTGCCGGCCCCCCCGCGCTGACGCGGCCCGCCGGCCTCGCCGTCCATCCGGCGCGCGGCGAGGTGTTGATCGCCGACGTGGCGGCGCACCGGGTCCGCGTTTTCGACCTGGCGGGCCGTCCGCTGCGCGAGTTCGGCGGGCGCGGCGACGCGCCGGGCCAGTTCAATTTCCCGACGCACATTGCCGTCGGCGCGGACGGCCGGATCGCCGTCTGCGACTCGATGAACTTCCGCGTGCAGGTGTTCGCGCCCGACGGCGCGCCGTTGCGGACGATCGGCGAGCTGGGCGACGCGCCGGGGCAGTTCGCCAAGCCCAAGGGGGTGGCGCTCGACCGCGAGGGTCGGCTGATCGTCGTCGAAGGGTTGCACGACGCCGTGCAGTTCTTCTCCGTCGAAGGCGAACTGCTGCTCAGCATCGGCCGGCCCGGCCAGGCGCCGGGCGAATTCTGGCTGCCGGCCGGCGTCGCGTACGATCCCGCCACGGATTTGCTGTTCGTGGCGGACAGCTACAATGCGCGAGTCCAGGTGTTCAGGATGCTCGGGGGCGCGGGGGAATGAAGCAGGGCTGCGCCAGGGCCAAGCGAAGGGGCGGATGGGTCATGAGGCTGACCGATTGCGGAGACGAGACGGACATGAACCGGCGAGCGACAACGAGAGCCGGATTCTGGAGCAAGCCTCTGGGGGCGACTACGAGGACGGGGGACGACGGATTGCTTGATGGGCGCGGCAGCGGCGTGCTCGCGCTCCTGATCCTGATCGTGCTGGTTGCGCCGCGGGTCGCGGCCGAGAGCATTGTCTTTTCCAAACACAATCTCTCGGTGACGGGGCCGGGGGCGGTGCGCGCGACCTCCGAGGAACAGATCTGCATCTTCTGCCACACGCCGCACGGCGGGCGCACCGAGGCGCCGCTGTGGAACCGGCGCGATTCGACCGCCGCCTACATCCCCTACAACAGCCCCACATTGAAAGCCGCGGTCGGCCAGCCGACCGGCGCGAGCAAACTGTGCCTGAGCTGCCACGACGGGACGGTCGCGATGGGCGACCTGGTCAGCGAGGAGACGATCGTCCAGCTGACCGGTTCGGGCGTGATGCCGCCGGGGCCGGGGCTGATCGGGACCGATCTGCGCGACGATCATCCGATCTCGTTCAACTATTTCGATTCACTCGCGCAGGCGGGGGGCGAGCTGACGGCGCCGGCGACGTGGGATGCGCGCGTCAAACTGGAGGAGGACGGCGAGCTGCAGTGCACGACCTGCCACGATCCCCATGACAACGAGTGGGGCCAGTTCCTGGTGATGCCGAACCAGGAAGCGATGCTCTGCCGGCAGTGCCACAACCAGCCGCTGTTCCCGCAGACGCCGCACGCCGAATCGCCCCAGGTCTGGAACGGGCAGGGCGAGGATCCGTGGCCGCACACCGAGTTTCCGGACGTGCGCGCCAACGCCTGTATGAACTGCCACATGTCGCACCACGCGGGCGGGTTCGAGGGGCTGCTGACGCGCGCCCGCGAGGAGGAGACGTGCTTCGCCTGCCACAACGGCAACGTCGCCCGGTTCAACCTGAAGGCCGTGTTCCAGAAGCCCTACCGGCATCCGGTGGAGGCCTTCCAGGGAGTTCACGAGGCGGGGGAAAGCCCGCTGGAGGCCGCCGGCCACGTCGAATGCGCGGACTGCCACAATCCGCACCAGGCGGCGCGGGCGGAGGCCCAGCCGCCGTTCGTCATGGGGGTGCTGCGCGGCGTGACCGGCGTGGACATGAACGGCGCGCCGGTGCGGGAGGCCGTCTATGAGTATCAGATCTGCTTCAAGTGCCACGCCGGCGAGGGGACGAGCGGCTTCGGCTCGATCGAGCGCCAAATCAATTCCTCCAACGTGATGCAGGAATTCAACCCGGCCAGCCCCTCGTATCACCCGGTCGTGGCCGCCGGCCGCAACCCCGACGTGCCCAGCCTGATCAGCCCGCTGACGCCGGCCTCGCTGATCTACTGCAGCGACTGCCACGGCAACGACGGGGCGCAGGAGAGCGTGGTCGGCTCGGCCGGGCCGCACGGGTCCAATTACGAATTCCTGCTCGCGCGGCAGTACCGCACGGGGGACGATGTCGCGGAAAGCCCCACGGCATACGCGCTGTGCTATGGCTGCCACAGCCGGGAAAGCCTGCTGGCCGACGAGAGCTTCAGCGGCCACCGGCGGCACATCGTCGAGGAACGGATCTCCTGTTCGGTGTGCCACGATCCGCACGGGATCGATTTCGGCGAGGCCAACCCGATGAACCACGCGCACCTGATCAACTTCGATACGTCGGTGGTTGAACCCGATCCGCTGACGGGCCGGCTCGAGTACCGTTCCGCGGGACCGCGGATGGGCGAATGCTATCTGAGCTGCCACGGCGTGGCGCACAGCCCGCGGAGCTATTAGGTGGAAGGGGGAAGGATCTGCTCGGACGAGGGACGAGAGACGATCTAGAGGGGCGTGACCAGGCCGATGCGGTGGGCGAGGGCCAGGGCCGCCTCTTGCGCCTCGGCCAGCAGATCCTCCAGATCGACATTCGTCAGGCGGCCGTTGCGGACGACGTAGCGACCCTGGACGAGGACGGCGTCGATGGTCGCGCCGCCGCACCCGAAGACGAGGTTGCGCACGGGGAAGAGGAGCGGCCAGAGCTCCGGCCGGTCGCGGCGATGGATCACCAGATCGGCCTGTTTGCCGGGCTCGAGCGAGCCG
>MVZB01000223.1 GCA_002068205.1 candidate division BRC1 bacterium ADurb.BinA292 | reverse complement strand
GGGCGGGGCGCGCCGCCGATCGACACTGGGCTCGGCGCTGGAGGCGATCGTCGGGGCGGTCTATCTGCACGCGGGGTACGCAGCGGCAAGCGAATTCGTGCGGCGCGAGCTGCTCGAGGTTCAGACTGAACGGGCGTTCGCCCCGGCGGGGGACGACTACAAGTCCTCGCTGCAGGAATGGACGCAGCAGCACTGCCGCTGCGTGCCGGTGTACCATCGCGTCGGCCAGAGCGGGCCGGATCACGACCGGATCTTCACGGTGCGCGTTGAAGTCAATGGGCGGGCGCTGGCCGAAGCCCGCGGCCGGCGGATCAAGCAGGCCGAGAACGAAGCGGCGCGCCTGGCGCTGGAATGCCTGACGGCGGGGGAGGCCCGGCCGTGACGGCGCGTCGGCTCCGCGGTCGCATCCCGATCGGCTGGCTGGCGCTGATGCTGTTCCTGGCGGCGCTCGCGGCGCGGCTGGCGTATCTGAACAGCCGCGGGCTGTGGGGCGACGAGTTCTGGACCGTCATCGCGATCCGGCTGCCGTTGCCGGGCCTGATCGAGAACCGGATCACGCGCGGGCATCTGCCGACGTATTTCCTGCTGCTCAAGCCGTGGTACGGGCTGTTCGGCGAGAGCGAATGGTCGCTGCGGATGCCGTCGGCGATCGCGAGCGCCGCCGCCGTGCCGCTGCTCTACCTGTTCGTCGCCCGGCTGTGGAACCCCACCGCCGCGCTGTGGGCGGCGCTGTTCCTGCTTTTGAACCAGCGGGCGGTCTGGACCGGCCAGGAGGCGCGATCGTTCTGTCTGATCCTGCTGGCGGCGGCCGGATCGTTCCATGCGCTCGTGCATGCGCTGGAAGGCAAGCGGCGGTGGGTGTGGGCGTATGGCCTCTGGTCGCTCTTCGGCGCGCTGCAACTGGCGATCTACCCGCTGCTGTTCATCTGGCAGGGAGTGGTCACCGCCGGGTGGCTGATCTGGCGGCGGCGCTGGCGCTGGGGCTGGGCGGTCGCCTGGCTGATCGTGGCGGCGGCGGCCGCGGCGGCATATCTCTACCTGGGGGCGCACGCCACCGAGTCCAAAACCGAGGGGTTGCCTGGATGGTATCCCTGGCGGCTGTATGCCAAGGCGCTGACCGAGGTGTTCTGGGGGGAATTCGATTACGTCTTCCCGCGCGACATATTCCGCTGGGTCGGGTTGGCGCTGGCGGTAGGGGTGATCGCGGCGGCCGGGCTGGGATCGCGCCGAATGAACCGTGCAGGCGCAGCGGAAGGCGCAGCGCCCGCCCTCGTGAGCCCGGTGTTCGGCTGGTGGCTGGGGGTGACGTGGGCCATGGCGGTGCTGGTTTCGTTCGCGCTAATTTCGGGTTTGTTTCAGGTACTTGACGACTCGACGCGATACTTCACGATCGGCACGGCGGGCGCCGCCGCGTTGAGCGGGGTGGCGGTGGCGTCGATTTCGCGGCGCGTTGTGCGTCGCATCGCGGGGCTGGCGCTGCTCGCGCTGTTGGCGGCGAACACGGCGGGCTGGTACATGCATCCCGGCGATCAGATTCGCGAGGCGGTGCGGCTGGTGGCCGAACAGCGCCGGCCGGATGAACCGGTGTTCATCTGCCGCGATACGCAGGCCGAGACGATCGCGGATTATTACGGCCTGGGGACGGCGCCGATCGGCATTCCGCGCGCGCGGATCGGCCGGTTCCAGATCGAGAGGATTCTGGAAGAGGGGACGGCGGGGGCGCCGGGGTTCTGGATCATCCTCTACAAGGAGCGGCACACGCCGCTGCTGATGGTCGCCCGGCGCTGGGCCGAAGGGAAGTTTGAGCTGCAAGGGGGGTGGAACTTCAGCCGCAGCCGGGTTCAGCATTACGTGCGCGGGTCGGGGGGCGGTGAGTGAAGCGCGGGGTGGCGGCTTGAGAGTCGAAAGCCGATAATTGGGGCGGGGCTTTGGGAGCGATCACGAGGACGAGGGACGAGTGACGGAAATTGGGTTGGTCTAGAATCGGTAGTGGGGCAGGAGCTGGACGAGGAGCAGGATAGAAGCGGGGATGAGCGCGACGGCGCCGGCGAGCAGGATCCAGCGCCGGTAGGGTCGCCGGGCGAACAGGCCGCAGCCGATCGTGATCAGGCCGAGCCCGGCGGCGAGCAGCCAGGTGACGAGCGGGATGAGGATGCCGAAGAGCGTGACGATGATCGCGGCGGCGCCGACGAGGAAGCCGGCGGCGGCGGCGGGATCGATCGTTTCGGGCGCGGGGGCGCCGGCGGCGGGGTCTGAGGCCGGTTGGGCGTTCGGCGCGCCGGCGACGAGCGAATTGGGTACGGGCGTTGGCATGGGGACGCCTCCACGAAGGCGTTGGCGGGCGTGGCCGGGAACGGCAAGCCCTGTCGATGGGATTGATCGTAGCGCGGTGCGGGCGGAAAACACAATAAGGAAATCTGAATATCTGATAATTGAATTTCGAAACTCGAATTTCGAAATTCGAAACAAGTTCAAATTTCGAAAGAGCCCAGATGACGAAAAAGGGCGTCATGCGGAGAGGGTAAGGATGGGACGCTCTTCCCTGGGTGAGAGTCGCCCCCTTTGGGGAGGGGGGGGCACACGTCGGGGTCCCCAGGTTCCGCTGTGCGCTACCTGGGCTATCCGAATCCCGCCCCGCTGGGGCGGGTCCGCGGACGCAATACCCGAGTTTCGAAATTCGAATCGGGTATTTCGAGCATCCGGGACGAACCGGTTGCGGGCCTCAGCCGTCCGCCGGGCGGGCGGCCAATCGTTCGGCCAGCGCCGCCATCGTCCGAACCATCACGCCGGTTGCGCCCGGGCGGAAGTATTTATACTGGCCGGTGACGAGCGACGTGCCGGCGATATCCAGATGGGCCCAGTGGACGCCCTGCGGGACGAACTCGCGGAGGAACAGGGCGGCCGTGGTGGCGCCGGCATACAGCGAACACGCGGGATTGGAGATGTTGTTCAGGTCCGCGACCTCGATATCGAGCCACTGGCGGTATTCCTCGACGAGGGGGAGGCGCCAGCACGGCTCGCCCTGCGTGGCGGCGATCTCAATGACCTCGTCGGCGAACTGGTCGTTGCCCAGGACGCCGGTCAGGGCGGGCCCGAGGGCGCGGACGACGGCGCCGGTCAGCGTGGCGGCGTCGACGAGATGCGTCACGCGCTCCTCGCCCATGCGGCACAGGCCGTCGCTCAGGATGAGTCGCCCCTCGGCGTCGGTGTTGTCGACATGGACGGTCTTGCCGTTTTTTGCGACGAAGATGTCGCCGGGCAGGACGGAGTTGCGATCGACATAGTTCTGCGCGGTGACGAGGATCGCGGTGACGGCCACGGCCGGTTTGAGCTGCGCGATGGCGTCCATGGCAAACAGCGCGGCGGCGGCGCCGCCCATGTCGCCCTTCATCTCCCACATGCGGGCCGAGGGCTTGATGCTGATGCCGCCGGTATCGAACGTGACGCCCTTGCCCAGCAGGCCCAGATGGACATCCTTGCGGGCGCCGCGGCCGGCCGGCTGGTAGCGCAGGATGATCATCCGGGGGGGGACGGTGCCGCCGCGGCCGACGGTGAGCAGGCCGTTGTAGCCCTGCTTCCGAAGTTCGGGCTCGTTGAGGACGGTGATCTTGAGTCCGCGGCGGCGGGCGACGGCGCGGGCGGCCTGTTCAAGATCGGCCGGGGTGAGGGCCGACCCGGGCTCGTTGACCAGATCGCGCGCGGCATTGACCGACTCGATGACGGTGAGCCGGCGCTTGACGGCGCGATCGACGGCGGCGCGGTTTGTGTCGCTCACGACCAGGGTGACTGAGGGTTCGCGTTTCGGTTCGGCGCCCTTCTTGTATTTCGTGAAGCGATAGGCGCGCAGGGCGAGGCCCTCGGCGGCCAACGGGGCGGCGTCGGGACCATGGCGGCCGTCGAGCATGAGGACGATGCGCCGCGCGTGGCGATCCAGCGCCAGGTCCCAGGTCTTGCCGCCGAGTATGCGAATTTTCTCGTCGTCATCCCAATACGGCGCGATGGCCCCGGGCAGATAGAGCAGCGGCGCCCCGCCGGAGGCCTGATAGGGGCACTTGACCTCATTGGTCTTGCGATGGCGGGCGAGGTCGTCCCATCCCGGCAGGGCGGCGGCCCGGGCGGGGTCAAAGAGCTCGCGCGCGGCGGAGGGATCAAGCAGGACGATCAAATCATCGGCACGGGCGGCCGGCGGCCGGGAGGTCACGGAGATCTGCATCAGACGGGGAAGCTCCTTGCGATGGGGTGCAGGCGTGGCGCTTGCGAGCCGGTATTTTGCCGAACCGGCGCGGGAACGTCAACGAAGGGGCGGGAGGATGGAGGGCTTTGCGGGCGATTACGAGGAACGGGGACGAGGGCTGAGGGACGTAAGCGGGCAAATTGACTCGCCCCCGGCCGGGGGTTGGGTGTATTCTGTAGCGTGGTTTCAACGCTGATTCTCGTCGTGGGACGACGAGCGGCAGCCAATGAGGATACTGGAGCGCGATGCAGCATTTGGCTCCCGACCCCTCGCTCGAGGATTTTCGCGCGGCGGTCTCGCTGACCGATGAGGAGATCGATCTGGCGCGCGCCGCGCTGCTGGTCGCGTGCGTCGAATACCCCGAGCTGGCGATCGAAACGTATCTGGACTATCTGAACGAGCAGGCGGCGCGGGTGCGGGCGCGGATCGAACCGTGGGACGAGCCGCTGGAGCAGGTGCGGACGCTGGTGGAGGTGGCGATCCGGCGCGGCGGTCTGCGCGGGGTGCGGATGGAGGAGGGCGAGGATTACTACGATCCGCGCAATTCCTTCCTGAATGAGGTGATCGATCGGCACGTCGGGATTCCGATTTCGCTCTCGATCGTGGTGATGGGGATAGCCGAGCGGGCGGGGATCGCGCTGGCGGGGACGGCGATGCCGATGCATTTTCTGGTGCGCGTGCTCGGGCTGAAGGAACCGCTGTTCCTGGACTGCTTCAACGGGGGCCAGCTCCTGACCGAAGAGGACTGCCGGCGCGCCCTGACGCTGATGTCGCAGAACAAGGTCAACTATCACCCCGAAGTGCTGCAAGCGGTGTCGAACGCGGAAATTTTGACGCGGCTGCTGACGAATCTGAAGCTGATCTATTTCCGCCAGTCGAATCTGGCCAAGGCGGTGCCGATTCTGGACCGGCTGCTGGTGCTGAACCCGGGGGCGCCGCCGCTGTTGCGCGAGCGCGGGCTGGTGCTGTTCCGGCTCGGGCGGGGGCGGCTGGCGCGCAGCGATCTGGAGCGCTACCTGGCCAGCAGCGAGAATCCGCCCGACGCGCCGCAGATCCGGGAAATCCTGGGGCGGATCGTCTGACACACCCGGCGCGCGGGGATCATGGCGCGTCGGGCATGACGCCGTAATAATCGACATCCACGATATCGTCGCGGCCGAGGGACTGGCCGGCCTGCATCGCCTGTTGCAGCGCCGACTTGCGCGCCGGGTCGATCCAGAAGACCTGCCAGTCGGTG
>MVZB01000222.1 GCA_002068205.1 candidate division BRC1 bacterium ADurb.BinA292 | reverse complement strand
GCGGATCAGGATGCCGTGGCGCGCGCCCTGACCGGTGCCGACGAGGATCGCCGTGGGCGTGGCGAGACCGAGGGCGCAGGGGCAGGCGATGATCAGGACCGCCACGGCGCGCAGGATGCCGTCGGTCCAGGCGCCGCCAAGGAGTCCCCAGCCGAGGAGCGTCGCGATGGCGACCAGGACAACGAGCGGCACGAAGACGGCGGAGACCTGGTCGGCCAGGCGCTGGATCCGGGTCTTGCCGGCCTGGGCCTGCTCGACGAGGCGGATAATGCCGGCCAAGGCGGTCGCTTCGCCGACGCGCGAGGCGCGGATGCGGAGCATGCCGTTGAGGTTGATCGTCGCGCCGACGACCTCATCGCCGATGCGTTTTTCCACCGGGGCGGACTCGCCGGTCAGGAGCGATTCATCGGCTGCCGATTCGCCCTGAAGGACGGCGCCGTCGGTCGGGATTTTTTCGCCCGGCCGCACGATCAGCGTCTCGCCCACGCGCACCTCGGTGACGGGCACCTCGACTTCGCGCCCATCGCGGACGACGCGCGCCCGGCGGGCGCCCAGGTCGAGCAGACCCTCCAGGGCGTGACCGGCCTGACCGCGCGCCCGCGCCTCGAGCCACTTGCCCAGCGAGATGATCGAGAGAATGAGCGCCGCTTCATGAAAATGCGTATGACCCATCGCCAGCGGCCGGCCGGCGGCGGCGGCCAGCAGAACCGCCACCGAGTAGAGATAGGCCGTGCCCGAGCCCATCGAGACGAGGACATCCATGTTGGCGCTGCCGCGGCGGAGCGAACGCCAGCCGCCGCGCAGATAAGGGAGGCCCACGCGCGCGACGATCCAGGTGGCGAGGGCGAAGGTGATCCAGCCGGCGTGGGGCAGGGCCGCGCGCCAGGCGGCGGGGCCCATTTCGAGCGCGACGATCGGCAGGGCGAGCCCGATGCCTTCGAGCGCGCGCTGGAGCCACCAGCGCGCCTCGCTGTCGCGGCGGCGGCGCGCCTCCAGGCGTTGGGTGCGCGCCTCGTCGGCCGCCGCGGCCCCCTGATCGGCGGTTTGATGGCCGACGACCGTGTAGCCGGCGGAGGCAACCGCCTGACGCAGCGGTTCGAGCATCTCGGCGGCCGAGTGGGCGGGATGCAACCGCGCGTGCGCCGTCTCGGTGGCGAAATTCACGGTCGCGCGGGCGACGCCCGGCAAGGCATTGAGCGCGCGTTCGATGTGCGCCGCGCAGGAATTGCAGTCCATGCCCGCGATGACGAGCGAAATTTCCTGACCCGCCTCGATCGGCGCTGGCCGACCGGGCGCCGGGCAGGCAAAGCCGGCCTCCGCTGCGTCGTGGGCAGAGAACTCCTTGGGAGACAGAGGAACGGCGGCGTAGCCCGCCTGCTCGACGGCGGCAATCAGCGATTCAAGCGGGACGCGGCCGTTGCGCGGGACGATGCGAGCCAGGCCGGATGGTAAGTCGACTTCGGCACGGGCGACGCCGGGGAGAGCCAAGAGCGCCCGCTCGACGGCGCGCACGCAATTCGCGCAGTGCAGCCCGTCGATCCTGAGGGTCAGGATGTCGGGAGTGTCCTCGCTGTGCGTGCCGCTGATCGGCTGTTCGGCCATCGATCGGATTCCGGTTCGGTGATGGTCGTTCCGCCCCGGGGGGACGCGACGATTCCATTCTAGGCCAAACCGGTTTGATTCGCCATCGGCCAGAGGGAAACGGGAGGAGTGGGGACAAAAGTGACGGGTATTCGAGAGCCGAGGCCGAGAGACGTATTTGAGCGAGCTGAGTAGAATGTTTCATCCCTCGTCCTTCTCCGTGTGCGATCGTCATTCTTGTCGATCGCGAGGGACGAAGGACGAGGGACTGAAGGGACGGGGTTAGAACAGATCGGGCATTTCGACTTCGGAAACGACCGGTTTGGCCGGTGCTTCGCGCTTGGGAATCCAGTCGCCCGTGACCATCTCCTTGTAGCTCATGCCGGGTCCGACCATCGGGAAGACGCAGGCATCGGGGTCGATCATGACCTCGAGGAAGGCGGGACCGGAGGCCTCGACGAAGGCTTTGAGCACGGCCTCGGTGTCCTGCTTGCGGTCGAGCCGGCGGGCGAACTCAAACCCGTCGGCCTCAGCGGCCTTAACGAAATCCTTGCGGTGGAGCGATTTGTCGGAGCCGGAGAAGCGGTTCATGAAGTAGCTCTTCTGCCACTGACGGACCATGCCGTCGCCGAGGTTGTTGAGCAGCAGGATTTTGACCGGCAGGTTGTAGGTGGTGACGGTTTCCATTTCGCCCAGGTTCATCCGCAGACTGCCGTCGCCGTCGACGTCGATGACCATCTTCTCGGGGCAGGCGAACTGGGCGCCGATGGCGGCGGGCAGGCCGAAGCCCATCGTGCCCATGCTGCCCGAGGTGAGCCAGTGGCGCGGATGGGCGAAGTCGAAATACTGCGCGGCCCACATCTGGTGTTGGCCGACGCCGGTGGTGATGATGGCCTCGCCGCGGGTCAGGCGGTTGAGGCATTCGATGACGTATTGCGGCTGGATCAGCTCGCTGTCGCGGTCGAAGTTGAGGCGATAGTGTTCCTTGAGTTTAAGCACGTGCTCGCGCCAGGGGGCGAAATCCTTGTTGAACTTGAGCCGGCGGCCCAGTTCGAGCAGATCGCTCAGTCCGGTGCGCGCGTCGCCGACGAACGACCAGGTGACCTGCTTGACCTTGCCGATTTCGGCCGCGTCGATATCGATGTGGGCAAGGCAGCGGGCGTTGGGGGCGAACTCCTGGACCTTGCCGGCGACGCGATCGTCGAAGCGCGACCCGACGGCGATGAGGAAGTCGCAGTCCTCAACGGCGTAGTTGGCCGAGGCGGTGCCGTGCATGCCGAGCATATGGAGCGCGAGCGGATCGGCGGTATCGATCGAGCCGATGCCCATCAGCGTCGTGACGACGGGGATGCCGAAGGTCTTGCAGAATTCGGTCAGTTGTTCGGCGCCGTTGCTGTTGATGACGCCGCCCCCGGCATAGACCAGCGGCCGCTCGCTGTGGAGGAGCATGTTGAAGAAGGCGCGGCCCTGCTCTTCGGTCACATGGCGCCGGCGCAACTGCTCGAGCCGGTGATTGTAGCCGCGGAAATCGAGCAGTCCGCCGCCGATGAACGTGCCGGACCAGTTCTGGACGTCCTTGGGGACGTCGATAACGACCGGCCCGGGCCGGCCGGTGCGGGCGATCTCGAACGCGGTGCGGATGGTGGCTTCCAGCTCCTCGGGGTCGGAGACGAGGAAGACGTGCTTGGCGCAGGCGCTCATGATGTTGAAGACGGGCGCTTCCTGGAAGGCGTCGGTGCCCATCGCGGCGCGGGGGACCTGGCCGCTGATCATGACGACGGGGACAGAGTCGGCCATGCAGTCGCGGATGGGGGTGACGCAGTTGGTGGCGCCGGGGCCGGAGGTGACGAGGAAGACGCCGACGCGGCCGCTGGCGCGGGCGTAGCCGGCGGCCATGAAGCCGGCGCCCTGTTCGTTGGCGGGGACGACCAGGCGGATGTTGGGCTCGCCCTTTTCCTCGGCGGCGCGGTTGAAGCGGAAGATGGCGTCGTAGGTGGGCAGAATCGCCCCGCCGCTGTAGCCGAAAACCGTATCGACGCCCTCATCGGCGAGGACCTGAATGATCATCTCGGCGCCGGTCATCGACTGGCCGGCCAGTTTGTGGTCGGTGCGGAGCTGGCGGATGGGTGAGCCGCCGGCATCGTGGCGGGCGGTGGCGTGCTGAAGCGGGGATCTGGAAATCATCGTGGGTTCCTCCATCGGATCAAGCAAGACGGGTTATGCGAAGTTCAAGGGGGCTTTCGGGCAAGAGGTATTGGAGGCGCATTATCCCTCGGCCTCCACCGCCGGCAGTTCCAGGCGGCGCGGTCCCCGGTGCAGGGCCACCCGTCCCGTACGCGTCATTTCCAGTATACCAAAGGGCTGGAAGAGGCGCAGAATCGCCTCGTTCTTGTTCAAGGTGCCGCTGACCTCGATGATCAGGCAGTCGGAGTGGACGTCGACGATGCGGGCGCGGAAGATGTCGCAGATCTGCATGATCTCGGAGCGGTTGCGCCCCTCGCAGTTGACCTTGATCAGCATCAGTTCGCGCTCGACGTGATCGGTTTCGCTGATATCCTCGACGTGGATCACATCGATGATCTTGGCCAGTTGTTTGATGATCTGCTCCAGGATGCCGGGATCGCCGGGGACGGCGATGGTGATGCGGGAGATCGTGGGGTCGGCGGTGGTGCCGACGGCGAGCGATTCGATGTTGAAGGCGCGGGCGGAGAACATGCCGCTGATGCGCGCCAGGACGCCGGGGTGATTTTCCACCAGACAGGAAATCAGGTGCTGAACCGGTTGCGCGTTGGCCATGGCGAGGGTCCTTTCCGAAACGAGGGTCAACTGAAGGAGCGAATGGACGGGGTCCAAATAAGAACCCCCGGCGCGCGGGGCGAATCCGGGGGTTGCGGGCAGGCCGGCGTCGAATCGCGACCGGGCGGGGTCGCGGGATTCGAGCCGGCTATTTTACTTCGCGGTGCAGCGTGTGCTTGCGCTCAAACTTGCAGTATTTCTTCAGCTCGACGCGGCTGGTCGTCGTGCGGCGGTTCTTGGTGGTGACGTAGCGCGAGACGCCCGGTTGCCCGCTATGGCGGCACTCGGTGCACTCCATAATCACCTGGACTCGGTTCTGTTGCTTGGCCATCGGACGATACACTCCGGGGGAGGAGGACTCTTCATGCAGCTCGGCCGCACCCCCAAACAGGGACGCCATAGCATAGCATACGGCGTCGCGCTGTCAAATATCATTTCGGCGAAAAACGACGGTGACTGAAGGAAGAGTCGACGAAATCCTTCGGATCGGACGGATCGGTCAGATCCGATGGAACGAAACGGGTTTTCGGGGGTTGGCTACGGATGGCTCGACCGCATGAGGACGTCGCGGGCGACTTGCAGGTGTTTGGCGATTTCATCCTTGCGCCGGTGGATGGCGCGTTCCTCCTGGCGGCCGAGGTCGGCGTTAAGCGTGTGGAGCAGCGTGCGCCAGACCTTGCGGATCATCCGGGCATCGGCGTTGCGGTCGACGCGCAGGATGCGGCGGGCGGCCTCGGCCGAGGTGGGCTCCTCTTTGGTATCCAGTTTGAGCAGGCGGGCGATTTCATGCTCGCGTACCCATTCGATGATGCGCTGCGATTCGGCGTTATCCTCGGCGACCGCCAGAATCTGGTTCAGGCTCCAGTGTTCCATGATGCCGATCAGGACGGAGCCGGGCTGGTTGCCGAACGCGGCCTTGAGGCGGGGGGGCGGCCAGTCGCGGGTCCGCTCGGCGATCAGCTCGGGATAGTTGAGGATGAGGGGGTAGTTGCGCTCGGGGCGGCCGAGCATCAGGTTGGGCTCGATCATGCGCCAGCGCCGATCGGGATCGGGTTCGGTCGAAAGCACGCCGAGGAGGCTGTGGGTGGAGAGGTTCAGCGTGTCGGGGACGGGCTGGCTGCGGGCCGGCTCGACGGCGGCGGCGCGGTGGTTGCGTTTATCCTCGGGCAGGCCCAGCAGCGCGGGGGAGTAGGTGACCG
>MVZB01000221.1 GCA_002068205.1 candidate division BRC1 bacterium ADurb.BinA292 | reverse complement strand
GAGCCGATCCGCAGCGTGCCGAGCCAGAACTCGCCCCGCGCGCGCGCATTGATCGCCTGCAACATCTGGTCGACACTGAACCCGGCGGCGCGCAACGGGTCCTGTTCGGCCTCGAGCGCGATGTTGGGCAGCAGGTTGCCGGCTACCTCGACGCGTGAAACGCCGTCGATGCTGCGCAGGCGGCGCGCCACGCGGTCGGCCGCCAGCGCGGTCAGCGCCTCGCCGCCGGGCGGGATTTCAATAATCACCTGCGCCAGCTCGGCCGCCACCTGGTCGGTGGACCACAGGTCGAGCTGATATTCGATCCGGCGCTCCTCCTGTTCGTTGATCCACTTGTTCACCCGGTCCTGCAGGTCGATCAGGCGGAATCGCATGTCGCTCCCCTGGGCAAAGCGGGCGTAGCCCCACATCGACCCTTCCATGCTCGTCGAGCGCATTTCGCGCACGCCGGGCATCGCCGCCACGATCTTCTCAAACGGGATCGTGATGAGTTCATTCGTCTCCTCGGGCGACCACGTCCCCTCGGTCAGATAGACCCGGTAGCCGATGGCGGGGAGCGTCAGATCGGGAAAGCGCTGCACCGCCAGTTCGCGGTAGGAGATGAAGCCGAGAAAGACCAGCGCCAGCGTGACCATCAGCGTGGTCACCGGGCGGTGGATGGCGATATGAGACGGGTGGAGCATGGGCTGGCGCAAGGGTTGCCGAATCAAGGACGCCAGGGACATGAGGCAAGGTCAACGACCATCCCGCCGTCCGACGCCTATTGTGTCCTTTCCTGTCGTTTCGTGAACCATCGTTACCCGTCGTCCAGTTCCAGCCGCACGGGGGCGACCGGACGGGTCACCCAGCCGCCGTCGAAATACGGCGCGCGCTGGATCCAGCCGTCCGGATCCACCTTCACCTCGCGCGGCAGACTCGTGCAATCGAACCTCCACGTCACCGTCTCGTCCGGCCCGATCCAGATCCGATCGTTGATGATGCCGTCGGCCGTGACGAGTTGCAGCGGCACGGGCATCCGCCCGCCGCCGTCGTTGCGGATCCGCGCCCGCACGCGGTAGAGCGTGATCTCCTCCGGCCCGGTCGTCGTCTGGTCGGCTTCGGCCGCCTGAATGCGATAGATGGGAAATCCGCGAGCCTCGCCGGTCCAGTAGTCAAAGAACCAATCGAGCGGTTCGGCGGCGGCCCGCTCCGCCGCTTTGCGCAGCATCGCCGCATCCAGCCGCCGGTCGCGCATCCGGTCGAGCAACTCCCCCAGCATGCCATGCCACGCGTCGTGCCCGAGGACCAGATACAGCATCTGGAAAAGCGGCACGGGCGTGCCGCCCTGGGCCAGTTCCTCGCGTGTCTTTGTCCGCACCTGGCTCAATAACATGGGACTGACAATCGCCGGAACCGGCTGATACGCCGCCGGCGCGAACTGGCCGGCCAGCGTCAGATGATGGTTCAGGCCGCGGGTCCGGTTGGCGAGCATGAATTGCACCAGGTCCCACTTGCCCTCCGCGCCCCGGTTCACCAGGAACTCGTTCAGCAGCTTTTCGAGGAGCACCTGCTCCAGTTGCTCCAGTTGATTGATCAGTTGCGTCTGCCCCAGCTTGTCGGAGGGCCGGCGAGCGCGCGCCCAGGCGGCGCCAACCGGCTGGACGAAGCTGCGCGCTTCCCACGCCTCGAACCGCACCTGGAGCGGTTCATCCAGGGGAATTCGCCGCAGGCGGTAAAAATCCTCGAGCATCAGCCGCGCCAGCGGCATGATCTCGCGCAGGATCGGCGCGTCGCGTTCCGGGATCCAGAACTTGACTGCCAGCTCCGAGTCGGGCACCGCGACCTCCTCGCAGGCCCGCGCCAGCATCACCGACTGGTCGCCCCGGTTCTGATCGGGCGTCAGTTCATAGACGCGGTCGATCATCCCGCCCGGCGCCTTGCTCACGCTCGCCGGCGGGAGCGGTTCGCGCAAGACGCGCGTGTCGGGCGGGTGGCGCAGCGTCAGCCGGGTGGACCACGTCGCACCGTGGTCCTCGTCCAGCACCGGATTGCGCGAGCCGGTTCCATCTTCGACAAACGTCACGCGATCAAAAAATGCGTATCCGCGCATGTCAAGCTGGGTGATGGAATTGGCGTTCCCCGCAACGATCAGGTTGTCATCCCATCCGGCTTCGACGGTGACGATGTGCGGCCGGCCGTCGGCGTAAGGGGCCAGCTCGGCGCCCGCGATGAAGTGCCGGCGATGATAAACGTCGTTGCCGGCGGGGAGGCGGTGGCCGTCGATCGCGATCGATTGAACCGCGTAGCGCTGGCGCCGGCCCGAGCCCAGCGCGGCGACCCGGCCGCTCGTTGGCTCGTCGATCACGACCGTCAAGTCGGAATGCACCCGGCGCGGCGTGATGAGCTGCTCGTCGTGGATCAGCCGGACGGGCAGCAGCTTGCCGTCGGCTAGATCGGCGGCGTCGTAACTTGGTCCGGTCCGGCCCGCCCGCGCGGCGAAACCGAACTTGCCCCGCACGACCTCGGCGGCATGGGCCAGCGGCCGGCGGGCGGGGATCAGCAGCGCCGCCAGCATCACCCCCAGCACGAGGTGCGCGCGCCAGCCCACATGCGGGTCGACCCGCAGATCGGCCAGCAGCCGGACGAACGTCGGCATGTCGGCCCAGCTCGCGCCGTATGTGCCGAGCACCTTGCGTTGCGGCTCGGTGCGGCGCAGGTGATAGGTCGTCAGGTGCAGAAAGAGCGTGACGGCGCCCAGCATCCACGCTACGCGCCGCCATTCGGCCGGGTCGAGCAGCGGGATCATCGACTGCAGCTCGACGTCGCGCAGCCGCCGCCACCAGGGATCGGCGAACGGCGCCAGCAGCGGATGGAACTGGAAAACGAACGGCTCGCCGCCGACGACGAAATACCTGTTCGCAACAAAGGTCAATCCGCCGCCCAGCGCCCCCAGGATGATCAGCGCCGTCAGATTATGGCGAAAGCAGGCGCGAATCCAGAGCGTGCAGGCCAGCACCAGGCCCGCGCCGGGCAACAGATTGAACACCAGCATCCAGCCCATCGGCCGCAGATACACGACGATGTCGGTGGTGAACCGGAGCGCGACGGCCGCCGGGAACAGGCCCAGGCCGAACAGCAGGGCGAGCGCCAGCATCCCCCCCAGCCACTGGCCCGCCGGCAGGACCATCGTGGGGAACGCCTTGGTCATGATCAGCGGGCGGATGCCGGTCTCGCGGATGCGCGCCATCGAATACAGGCCGATGAAGACGACGGCCAGCAGATACAGCGGCAGGACCCAACGGCTGACCAGCACGTCGCTGGGGAGAAAGCTGTGCTGGAAAAGCGCCGCTTGATAGACGCCGAAATTAAACGCCAGCGCGAGCAGCGCGAGTCCCCGCCAGCGCCACGACGCCAGGTGCATCCGGAACTCATACCGGCCGATCGTGAGCAGTGAGCGGATCATCGAGGTGCAATGGGAACGAGCGACGGGAATTGGTTGCATCGGCAACGCATCGCGCGCGAGTCCTCAGCTTCCACGGGCTTCCGGCTCCGGCTCGACCGCGCGCCGCGCGAATAACCCGCGGCCGCGGCGGAACACCGAGCGGATATCCTCCACGCACAGGTAGATCCCCGGCATCAGCCACAACGTCAGCAGCGTGGAGGCGCCGAGCCCGCCGATCACGGCAATCGCCATCGGCCGGCGCAGTTCCGCTCCCTCGCCGTAGCCCAGCGCCAGCGGCACGAGCGCCAGAATGGTTGTCAGCGAGGTCATCAGGATCGGCCGCAGCCGCTGGCGTCCCGCGTCGATCAGCGCCTGGCGCGCCGTCGCCCCCTCCATCCGCAACTGGTTCACCCGGTCGAGCAGGACGATCGCATTGTTCACGACGATGCCGACCAGCATCACGATGCCGATGTAACCCATCAGGTTGAGGCTCACGCCTGTCAGGATGAACGCCGCGACGACGCCCGCCAGCGCAAACGGCACGCTCAGCATGATCGTCAGCGGATGGATGATCGACTCGAGGATCGCCGCGATCACCATGTAGACCAGGACGATCGCGATCATCAGCGCGAAAAACAGGCGGTCAAACGACTCGCGCCGCTGCACCTCCTCGCCGCTCAGGTTCCAAGTGGCGCCCAGCGGCCACGGCACGGCGGCCAGCGCCTGCCCGATGGCGGCGATCGCGTCCTGGTAGCGCACGCCCTCCCGGTCGGCCATCACCAGCAGCGTTTTTTCCTGATTGACGCGCATCAGCTCGCGCAGGCTGCGCGTCGTCCCCACCGAGACCAGGTTGCGCAGCTTCTGGCGCTCGCCGGCGTTCGCGCCGCCAAGGGACCCCGCCTGGCCGTCGCCGGGCAGGATCGGCAGATCGAGCAGGCCGCGCAGGCCGGCTTCCTCCGCCCGTCCCGGGCTCACCGTCACGATCATATCGCCCTCGTCGAACCGCAGCCGCTCGCTCTGGTTGCCCTGCAGGTAGGCCTGGATCTGCGTCGCCAGGCCCTCGACGGTGAAACCGTCGCGCAGCAGGGCGTCGCGGTCGGGCGTCAGCACGAATTCCTCCTCGCCCAGCGTCAGGTTGGTCCGCACATTGACCAGGCCCGGAATCGTGCGCAGCGCCTGGGCCACCCGCTCGGCCGACGTCATCAGGTGCTCGAGCCGGTCGGCATGGACTTCCAGCACAATATCGCCCCGTTCGCGCCCCAGCAGCTCCTGGAGGAATTCGCTTTTCGCTTCGAACGAGATCTCCATCTCGGGATGCAACGCCGCCTCGGCGCGCAGCCGCTCGATCAGGTCCTCGGCGGCAAGTTCGCGCAGCACGCCGGGGTTCATCGTGACGTCGATCGTGGCCGTATGCGGGCCGAGGATCTTTTCCCGCGCCGCCTCGACGCCGGTCGGGTCCGAGCCGATGATCGTCGTCACCGAGCGCAGGATGATCTGCTCGTCCAGCCAGTCGCGGTGGGCGAGAAAGACATCGATCGTCGGCGGCTGATCGGCCGCCAGTTGCGCCCGCAGCTCCGCCGGCAGGTCGGGCGGCGGCGCGACCTGCTCGTGCCAGCTATCCGCCGCCGCAATCAGTGGCCCGGCGAGGCCGTCCCGCTCATAGCGCTCCCAGGCCCGCAACAGCGGCGCGAGGCGCGGGTCGCGGTAACGGAACGCTTCCAGCGCGCGCTCCAGCCGCGCCAC
The DNA here is from genome assembly GCA_002068205.1 of candidate division BRC1 bacterium ADurb.BinA292. GTDB lineage: Bacteria > Sumerlaeota > Sumerlaeia > MVZB01 > MVZB01 > MVZB01. Next base: position 414 of record MVZB01000221.1, on the reverse strand, counting down.
ATCCGCGGCCGTCTGCTCCAGAGTCGATCCCGGCGGCAGCGTAATCGCCGCCGAGAACCGGCCCACTACCGCCTTGGGAAAGAATTCGCGCGGAATCGTCCGGCCGGCGAGCCAGGTCCAGTATAGCCCGCTGGCGAACGCCAGCAGCAACAGCCAGCGCCAGCGCAGCGACCCCGCCAGGAACCCCCCATATACCCGGTCCAGCCGGCCCGGCGGGCGCGGCTGCTGCCGTCCGAGGCGCGCGGCCAGCATCGGCAGCAGTCCCAGCGCCACCAGCAGCGACACCAGCAGCGAGTAAACGACGGTCAGCGCCTGATCCTTGAACAACAGCCCGGCAATGCCGTGGACGTAGACCAGCGGGACGAAGACGACGATCGTGGTGAGCGTCGAGGCGGTGATCGCCATCGCAACCTC
>MVZB01000220.1 GCA_002068205.1 candidate division BRC1 bacterium ADurb.BinA292 | reverse complement strand
GAAACAGCCTCCCGCAGCCCGCTGGAAGGCCTCAGGAGCCAAAATTCAATCCGGTTCAGCCGCTGACCCCCGCAGTGAAGACCGCCTGCCGTTCATTGCGTGAAGGATCAAGGCCCCCGCTGTTTTGTCGCTTTTTGCCTTGCCCGCATGCCGCCCGGGTGCCTATGATGTCCGGTTCTATGGAGTGGCCCTGCCTCCGCGAACACCCCGAGGGCTGCCTGTTGCAGGTGCGTCTGCTCCCCAACGCTTCGCGCTCGGCACTGGAGGGGCTCCGGGAAGGGCGCCTGACGGCGCGGGTGCAGGCCCCGCCCGTGGAGGGTAAAGCCAACCAGGCGCTGTGCCGGGTGGTGGCCGATGCCCTCGGTCTGCGACCTGCCGACGTTATCCTGCTGCGGGGCGAACGGTCGCGCCAGAAGGACCTGCTCCTGCGTGGCATGAATCTGGATCTGGCGCGGGCGCGGCTGGCGGCCGTGGCGCGCGATGCGTGAATGAATTATTTTCCGCCAGGGACTCATGATGGAAGCCTTTGATCTGGAACAATACAAGCAATCGATCGCGGAGGCGACCGCGGCCATCCGCGAGCGTCATGCCGCAGCGCCCCGGTTCGGGATCATCTGCGGCACCGGCATGGGGGGCCTGGCCGACCGCGTCGAGGAAAAAACCGTCATCCCTTACCAGCAGATCCCGCACTTCCCCTTGTCCACCGTCGAGTCTCACAGCGGCAATCTGATGCTGGGGCGGCTCTCGGCCCAGCCGGTCGTTGTGATGCAGGGGCGGTTCCACCGTTATGAAGGGTATTCGCTGCGCGAGGTGACGTTCCCGGTCCGAGTGATGCGGGCGCTGGGCTGCGAGGCGCTGATCGTCATGAATGCCGTCGGGAGCATGAATCCGCTTATCCGGCGGGGGTCGATCGTGCTGGTGGACGACCATGTCAATTTCATGGGCGACAATCCGCTGATCGGACCTAATGACGAGGCGATGGGCCCGCGGTTTCCCGACATGTCGGAGCCCTACGACCCGGAAATGCGCGAGATCCTGCGGCAGGTGGCGCTCGAAAACCAGATCCGGCTCGAGGAAGGGGTCATGGTCGCCGTGACCGGCCCCAACCTGGAGACCCGGGCGGAATACCGGATGTTCGCGCAGCTGGGCATCGACATCATCACGATGTCCACGGTGCCGGAGGTGATCGTCGCCCGACACGCCGGGATGCGCGTCGTGGCGCTATCGACCGTGACCGACGAATGCCTTCCCGACGCGCTGCGGCCGGTCGCCATCGAGGAGATCATCGCCACCGCCCGTTCGGCCGAACCGCGTCTGGAGCGCCTGATCCTGGGCCTGCTGGCCCGGATTGGCGCGCGCGGGATTTCCGGCTAGAATGGCCGTGCGGCGACCGGCGCCGACAGATCCCAGGCTTATCGAGGTTGATCCGCCAGGCCATGACGCAACAGGAAAAGACCGACTATAAAGAGACCTTGAACCTGCCGCGGACGGAATTTCCGATGCAGGCCCGGCTCCCGCAGCGCGAACCGGTCCGTTTCGCCCAGTGGGAAGCCGAGGGGCTTTCGGCCCGGATCGTCGCGCAGCACGCCAACGACCCCGTCTTCTGTCTGCACGATGGTCCGCCCTATGCCAACGGCGCGATTCACATCGGTCATGCCCTGAACAAGATTCTGAAGGACGTGCTCATCCGCTACAAGGCGATGAGCGGCCACAAGGCGTACTATCGCCCCGGGTTCGATTGCCACGGCCTGCCGATCGAACAGAAGGTCTTGCAGAAGCTGGGGGGCAAGGCGCGCAAGCTGTCGCCGGTCGAAATCCGCGCCGAATGCCGGCGTTACGCCCAGAAATGGGTCGATACCCAGCGCGAGGAGTTCAAGCGGCTCGGCGTCGGCGGCGACTGGGACAATGCCTACCTGACGATGTCGCACGAGACGAGCCTGGGCATCCTGCGGGCGTTCCGCGATCTGGTCGCGCGCGGCGTCGTCCGGCGCGGCATGCGCCCCAATTACTGGGACCCGGTTTTTCGAACGGTGCTCGCCGAAGCCGAAATCGAATACGCGACGCACGTTTCCGACTCGATCTACGTGAAGTTTCCGCTGACGGAGGGCGAGGCCGTCGCCGGCCTGGCGGGTTTGGCGAACGTTTCGCTCGTGATCTGGACGACGATGGCATCAACTTGATTCTCGACCCAATCTCGCCGTCTGCCTGCATCCGGATTTTGAGTATGTCGTGCTCCGGTCGGGCGCGGAGCACTATGTCGTCGCGCGCGAACTGGCCGAGTCCTTCCGCCAGGCCTGCGGCTTGGGCGAGGCTCCCGTCGTCGGCCGGGTCAATCCGAAGGATCTGGAACGCAAGACCTGCCGCCACCCGATCTTCGACGACCGGGCGAGCCTGATCATCCTGGGAACCCACGTGACGCTGGATGCCGGCACCGGATGCGTTCACACCGCTCCGGGCCACGGGCTCGACGACTTCCATGTCGGCCAGCAATATGGCCTGGACGTCTTCGTGCCGGTCGACGAGGCGGGCCAGTTCACGGCCGATTTTCCCGCGATGGCCGGCGTCGGCGTGTTCGACGCCAATCCCCGCATCATCGAGATGCTGGGGCAGAAGGGCCTGCTGCTGCACGCCGGCAAGATCGAGCACCAGTATCCCCACTCCTGGCGCAGCCACAAGCCGATCATCTTCCGCGCCACCGAACAATGGTTCATCGACCTGGAGGTCGGCCGGATCCGGCAACTCGCCCTCCAGGCGATTGATCAGATCCGCTGGATCCCCGAATGGGGGCGCGATCGCATCTATAATATGGTCGAGTCGCGGCCCGACTGGTGCATCTCGCGCCAGCGCGCCTGGGGCGTGCCGATCCCGGCGATCCGCTCCAAGGCGACCGGCGCCGTCGTCCTGGATGTCCGCATTCTGGATACCGTTCTCGAAGTCATGGCCCGCAAGGGCGAGGACGCCTGGTGGACCGAGCCGCTGCGCGACTTCTGGCCTGAAGGGTTCATCTGCCAGGAAACCGGCGAAACCTCCCCCGACCAGTTCGAGAAGCTGTACGACATCCTGGATGTCTGGTTCGATTCGGGCGCGACATCGATTGCAGTCTGCGAGGCCGACCCCAAACTGACCATGCCGGCCGACCTCTACCTGGAGGGGGGCGACCAGCACCGCGGCTGGTTCCAGACCTCGCTGCTGCTGCGCATCGCCGCCCGCGGCGAGGCCCCGTTCCGCGCCGCCATGACGCATGGCTGGGTTCTGGACGGCCAGGGCGAGGCGATGAGCAAGTCCAAGGGCAATGTGATCGCGCCGCAGGAGATCGTCCAGACGATGGGCGCCGACGGCCTGCGGCTGTGGGTCGTCAGCGAGGATTACCGCGCCGACCTGACGATCTCCCAGGACATCCTGCGCCGGGTTGCCGACGCCTATCGCCGGATCCGCAACACATTCAAGTTTCTGATCGGCAACCTGAGCGACTTCGACCCGGAGCGCGATGCGCTGCCCGTGGCCGAGCTCGAGGAATTCGATCGCTGGATCATCTCCGCCCTCAATCGGCTGATCGAGAAGGTCCGCCACGCTTACGAGCGCTACGAATTCCACCGGATCTATCATCTGATCCACAACTTCTGTTCGGTCCAGCTCAGCGCACTGTATCTGGACGTGATCAAGGACCGGCTCTACTGCTCGGCGCCGGGCGACATGACCCGCCGCTCGGCCCAGACCGCCTGCCACCATCTGCTGCATAACCTGGTCCGGATGGTGGCGCCGATCCTGGTCTTCACCGCCGACGAGGTGTGGGGTTTCGCCCGCCTGGGGCCCGAATCCAATGTTCATCTGGCGTCGTTCCCCACGCCGAACGAATCCTGGGCGGCGCCCGACCTGGAGGAGAAATGGGAGCGGCTGCTGGAGCTGCGCTCGGAGGTCAGCCGCGTGCTCGAGGAGGCCCGGCGCGAAAAGCGGATCGGCCACAGTCTGGAGGCCGCCGTCGAGATATCGTCGGCGGATGAGGCCGAGGTCGCCTTTCTGCGCAAAAACATTGAAATTCTTAAAGATTTGTTTATCGTTTCCGCAGTTCAGGTCCAGCATTTGCAAACGCTGGAGTCGCCGGGGCGGAGCGTGACGGCCGCCGCCGCCGCCGGCCGGAAGTGTCAACGTTGCTGGATGATCGACCCCGCCGTGGGTCAGGATAGCGCCCATCCGGGCTTATGCGGTCGCTGCCTTGATGTCATTAAAAGGATCGGATAATGGCCAAGAAGAAGATCAGCAAAACCGCTGGCGGCGCTACCAGCCGGAACTCGAAGAAAGCCAAGGGGCCGGCCGTCCGGGCGAAGAGCCCGGCGCGCAAGGCCGCCAGCAAACCGTCGGCCGGGGCCGAGCGCCGCGCGGCCAAACCGGCCGCGAAGAAGTCGCCGGCCGGCAAGGGCGCGGTGCGCAAGGCCGCGCCGAAGAAGGCGGTCAAGGCGAAACCGGCCGCCGGCGGCAAGTCGGTTGCGAAGAAGCGTCCGGCCGCCCGGCCGAAACCCGCCGCGCCCAAGCCGGTGAAGAAGCAGTCCGCGGCGAAGAAAAAGGTTGCGGTGAAGAAGGTTACGGCGAAGAAGGCCGCCCCCAAGGCGACGCCCAAGTCCCGTCCGGCCGCCAAGGCTACCCGCCCGGCCGTCAAGCGCCCATCGGCGGCGCCGGCCGCCGCCGAGAAGAAGCCGGCCGATGGGGCCCAGGCGCGCCGCGACGCGGTGCGCAAGGCCGCCGCCGAACAGGCGTATACCGTCGCGCGCAAGGCTCGCGAACGTGCGCGCGAGGAGAAAGACCGCCTGATTCCCGATCTGGATCGCCCCACCGGGATGTATAACGGGATCATCCTTGCCGAGAACCCCAAGCCGTTCCCCCAGCGCACCCCGTACAGCAAGAAGGAACTGGAGAAACTGCGCGATGCGTTGCGCGAGGAACGGGCAAGACTGATCAGTCAGCTCGAATCGATCCATCGGCTCAACATGGAAACGCTCGATCTGGCCAAGGAACATCCCGGGTTCTCGGTCCACATGGCCGAGCACGCGACCGATCTGCAGACCGCCGAGGCCAATCTGGGCGTCCGCACGATTGAAGAGGAGCGCCTGACGCTTGTGGAGGCCGCGCTGGATCGGCTCGAGAACAACGTCAATCACTACGGGCTGTGTCTGGCCTGCGGCGCCAAGATCGGGATCCAGCGGCTGATCGCCCGCCCGCACGCGCACCTGTGCCTGGACTGCCGGCAGCGCTACGAGAAGATGCGTTCACGGCGCGGGTACTGAACAGACATAAGGGACGCAAGGGACATAAAGGAAGAGACATAAGGAGACATTTACTCAGGTCCCGCGGCCCTGTTCGCATTTGTCGCCGGCCGCGCGAACCCGTGCTGGAGTCGCTGCCCGGCTTCGGCTAGCATGATTGCATGACGCCGCCCCGGGAAACCGCCGTCCCCCAACCGCTTGAGCGCCCGCGCGGCCCGCTCGCCGCCCCGTTCGACCCCGCCTGGCCGGTCGGCCGCGTCGCGTTCACTGCCCTGGCCGCGGTCGTCATCCTGCTCGATCAACTGACCAAATGGCTGGCGG
>MVZB01000219.1 GCA_002068205.1 candidate division BRC1 bacterium ADurb.BinA292 | reverse complement strand
CGCGACTGACCCGGAAGCGCCGGCCCTGGAGGAACGCCGCGACCGCCGCCGCGATGACCACGTCCACTTCGTTGCCGGCCGAGGCGGCTTCGGGCGCGGGGGCGGCGGGGGTGACGCCAGCCGGTTCGCCGGCGGGGGGCCGCGCCGCCGCCTCGGCGTCGCGGCGGGCATGCAGCCTGATTTCGATCCGGTTGAGCAGGGCCACGGCGGTCGCCATCGCCCACAGGACCAGCATGACAACGACCATGCCGCCGACCGTGATCTCCCAGACGCGACCCCAATCGATATAGCCGACCGTGGGGGCGGCGGGCGACGCCGCCGCGCCGACGGAATCGGGCTGTGCCGCCACGTCGACCAGGCCGAAAACGCAGAGGGCGGCGGCCAGGGCCAGCGGGACGCAGGGTCGCCAGGTTGCGAGGTTCCACCGTCGCTTCATCGTCGCGGGCTCCCGTGAATCGGATTACAGCGGCATCAAGCCGTGTTTTTTCGGCGGCCGCAGATCGCGCTTGCTCTGCAGGGCGCGCAGCGACATCGCGATGTAGCGGCGGGTTTCGCGCGGCTGGATGACGTCGTCGATCAGGCCGCGCGAGGCCGCCAGGTAGGGGTTGCCGAACTTGACGCGATACTCGTCGAGCAGTTCCTGGCGGCGGGCTTCCTTGTCCTCGGCCTGTTCCATCTCGCGGCGGAAGATGATCGGGACGGCGCCCTCGGCGCCCATCACGGCGATCTCGCCGGTCGGCCAGGCGCCGGTGCGGTCGGCGCCGAGCGATTTGGAGCACATCGCCAGGTAGGCGCCGCCGTAGGCCTTGCGCAGGATCACCGTGATCTTGGGGGTCGTCGTGGCCGAGTAGGCGAACAGCAGTTTGGCGCCGTGACGGATGATGCCGCCGTGCTCCTGGTTGACGCCGGGCATGTAGCCGGGCACGTCGACGAACGAGACGATCGGGATGTTGAAGGCGTTGCAGAAGCGGATGAAGCGGGAGGCCTTGTCCGAAGCGTTGATGTCGAGGACGCCGGCCATGACGAGCGGCTGGTTGGCGATGATGCCGACGACGTTGCCGTCGATGCGGGCGAAGCCGATGACGATGTTGGTCGCCCAGTGCTCCATGACCTCGAGGAAATCGCCGCCGTCGATGACCAGGCGGATGACTTCGCGCACGTCGTAGGCTTCGCGGGCGCTGTCGGGCATGAGCTTGTCGAGGGCCGGGATCTCGGTCAGATCGACCTCGCCGGTGTTGCGGCTGGGGGGGTCCTGCAGATTGTTGCTGGGGAGGAACGAGAGGAGCTTGCGGCAGATGGCGAAGGCCTGCTCATCGCTATCGGCGATGAAGTGGATGTTGCCGGTGACGGTGGCCTGGGTGTCGGCGCCGCCGAGCTGCTCGGCCGAGATTTCCTCGCCGGTGACCGACTTGACCACCTCCGGGCCGGTGATGAACATCTTGTTGCCGCGCACCATGATGATGAAATCGGTCAGCGCGGGGGAATAGACCGCGCCGCCGGCGCAGGGGCCGCAGATCAGGCTGATCTGCGGGACGACGCCCGAGGCGAGGACGTTGTGGTAGAAGATTTCGCCATAGGAGTTGAGGCCGTCGACCGCCTCCTGAATGCGCGCGCCGCCCGAGTCGTTGATCATGATGAACGGGGAGCCGCACTTGAGCGACATCTTCATCATTTCGACGATCTTCTGGCCGTGGGCCTCGCCCAGCGAGCCGCCGGCGACGGTGAAGTCCTGGCTGGCGATGCAGACGGGCCGGCCGTCGATGGCGCCCAGGCCGGTGACGACGCCGTCGGCGGCCAGGTCCTTGCGCTCCATGCCGAAGTTGGTGCAGCGGTGCTTGCGGTGCTGATACATCTCCTGGAACGAACTGGGGTCGAGCAGCAGATCGAGCCGTTCGCGGGCATTGAGGCGGCCCGATTTCTTGCGCTTCTTCAGCGCGGCCTCGCCGCCGCCGAGGCTGATCTGCTTGCGGCGGGCGGTCAGGTCCTTCAGTTTGGCCGCCGTGGTTTCGAGCGGTTTGGCCGGTTGCCTGGCTTCGGCCTGTTTCTTGTCGCTGACCAACGTGTCGGGTGACATGGGGAACTTCCTTCTGAATCGTGCGGGGAAAGGGCTGGACGGGTCGCGGGGGCGTGGCCCGCGGCGCCCGGTGGCGATCAGTGCCCGTGTTCGAACGCGTACGGAGGTTCATCCTTGCCGGCTTCGCGCTGCACCAGTTCGGTCAGCATGCCGAGGACGGACTTGGGGTGGAGGAAGGCGACCTGGCTGCCGCCGTAGCCGGGGCGCGGCGCCTGGTCGATGAGTCGGAAGCCCTCGGCCTCGGCCTGCTTGAGGGCGGCCGCGACGTCGGCCACGCGGTAGGCGACGTGGTGCACCCCTTCGCCGCGCTTGTCGATGAAGGCGGCGATGTTGGATTCGGAGCTGGTCGGCTGGATCAGCTCGATCGGGACGTCGCCGGTGCGGACCATTACCGCCTGAAGTTGATAGCGCTCGATCACCTCGCGTTCGCCGACGACCAGCGGCCCCAGTTTGCGCAAAGTCGCGATCGACGCGTCGATGTCGCGCGTTGCAATGCCGATATGATCCACCTGTTTGAACATGGTCACCGCCTTTCGCGCCGGAGAGTTGAAATCAAGCCAGGACCTCGATGTGATCGTAGAGCGGATCGTCGCCCGACGCGGGCGTCTGATGGCCGCAATGCAGTTCGACGACCCGGCCGGGGGCGACGCGGACGCGCGCGGCGGCGCGGCGGGTCAGGCCGAGCAGCTCGCCGGCGACGGCGCCCAACTCGGTCTGTTCGAAGTGGACGCGGCGCGCGCGGCCCCAGAGGGCGGCCTCGGCCCGCGCCGCCAGGTGATCCACCGCGGCCTCCAGATCGTCGATCAACCGCCGCTGCAGGAGCTGGACCCGGTCGAGCCAGTGCAGCAGGAAGGGGAGGCGGCCCTCGAGCGGGGCGCGCGCGTGCTGAGCGAGGCATGTGGCCGGAAACCGGCCGGCGAGGGCCGCCGGCTCGATCTCGTTGGCCCAGTTGAGGCCCATGCCGATCAGGTAGCCGTCGCCGAGACAGTCGCCCAGCAGGCCGGCCAGCTTGGCCTCGCCGCGGAAGAGATCGTTGGGCCATTTAATGCGGGTTTGCAGGCCGTGGATCTCGTCGAGCGTTTCGGCGCAGGCGAGCGCGCCAAGCAGGGGAAGCCAGCCATGGTAGCCGGGAGGCAGGCGCATCGGGAGCGGGAGCGCCGCGGTGACGTAGAGGCCGCCGGGGCCGGAATGCCAGGCGCGATCCGAGCGGCCGCGGCCGCGGGTCTGTTCCTCGGCGAGGAAGACCATGCCGGCCAGCGGCTGCTCCGCGGCGTGCCGGCGCCGCGCTTCGTCCTGGGTTGAATCGATCGAAGGATAATGATGCAACGCGCGCCACGGTGCGGGCAGGGGGCGGGACTGGAAGGGGAATGGGCTGGGGGAGGGCTGCACGGAGCGGGTCGCGTTGGATCCAGGATCGTCGGGGTGGAATCGGCCGGCCGGGGACGGCGTCGATCTTACCAGCCACCCAGGTACACTGGGCAGCCCTAGTTTTGCGGGTATGGAGGGGAAAGTCAAGCTCGTATCAGAGTAGTGAGTCTTATATGGCGGCAGGACACAAAAGGGAAGGGACACAAAGGACATAAGGGACGTGAGGGACGAAAGGGAGGTGGGGGACGGGGACGAGGGACGAGAGGGAGAACGCATGACGGTTTTCGAGAGCCGAGGACGAGGGACGAGAGCCGAGCGCCGAATTTTGGGGGAGGCCGTTGGGGGCGATTACGAGGACGAGGGCGTATTTTGAGTGAGGGAAGGGACAAAATAGGATAGACCTTCGGAAGCGATCACGAGGACGAGGGACGGATTCTTGAGTAAGGATGAAGCGCGATGAGCCTTGAGAGCCCGCAAGAGACGGCCCAATCGGCCCGTATGTTCAGCCGCGCGCGCGAGGTGCTGCCCGGCGGCGTGAACAGCCCGGTGCGGGCATTCGGCGCGGTAGGGGGGACGCCGCGGTTCATCCGGTCGGCGGCGGGCGCGCGACTGATTGATGTCGATGGAAATGAGATGATTGATTACGTCGGCTCGTGGGGGCCGATGATCCTGGGGCATGCGCACCCGCAGGTCGTGGCGGCGATTCGCGAGGCGGCCGGCCGCGGGACGTCGTTCGGCTGCCCGTCGGAGCTGGAGGTCGAGCTGGCCGAGCTGGTGCGCGACCTGGTGCCGTCGATCGAGATGGTCCGGATGGTCAACTCGGGGACGGAAGCCGGGATGGCGGTGATCCGGCTGGCGCGCGGGGCGACGGGGCGGCCCAAAATCATCAAGATGGACGGCTGTTATCATGGCCATGGCGACAGCCTGCTGGCGCGGGCCGGGTCGGGCGTCGCGACGTTCGGCCTGCCCGACAGCGCCGGGGTGACGCCGGGGACGGCGGGCAACATGGGGCTGGTGCCGCCGGCGCCGGGGTATCTGGAGGGGCTGCGCGAGCTGGCCGACCGCCACGAGGTGCTGCTGATCTTTGACGAGGTGATGAGCGGCTTCCGCGTGGCGCTGGGGGGCGCGCAGGCGCGCTACAATGTCCTGCCCGACCTGACGATGCTGGGCAAGGTGATCGGCGGCGGCCTGCCCGTGGGGGCCTATGGCGGGCGGCGCCACCTGGTCCATCAGGTCGCGCCGCTGGGCCCGGTGTATCAGGCCGGGACGCTGTCGGGCAATCCACTGGCGATGGCGGCCGGGCTGGCGACGCTGCGCATCCTGCGCGAGGAGGGGGATCTGTACGATCGGCTGGAAGAGCGGGCCCGCCGGCTGGGCGCGGGGCTGGTCGAGGCGGCGCGGGGTGCGGGGATTGCCGTGTATCCGACGGTGGTCGGGTCGATGTTCGGCCTGTTCTTCCAGGCGGGTCCGGTGACCGACTACGCATCGGCCCGGCGGTCCGATACGGCGCTGTTCAAGCGGTGGTTCCACGGGATGCTGGCCGAGGGGATCTACCTGCCGCCGTCGCAGTTCGAGGCGTGCTTCCTCAGCGCGGCGCATACCGAGGAAGACATCGAGCGGACGATCGCGGCGTCCGGGCGCGTGCTGGCCGGGCTGCGCGATTAGCGGATGCGGGCGCCGGACGGGGGAACCGATGCCGGAGATCACAGCCCACGTCGCCTTGGTGCTGCACGCGCATCTGCCGTATGTGCGCCATCCGGAGCACGAGGATCCGCTGGAGGAACGGTGGCTGTTCGAGGCGGTAGTGGAGTGCTATCTGCCGCTGCTGGACGTGCTCGAGGGCTGGGAGCGCGACGGGCTCGACTACCGGCTGACGCTGTCGCTCTCGCCGCCGCTGCTGGCGATGCTGGCCGACCCGTTGCTGCGCGAGCGGACGGCGCGGCATTTGCGGCGACGGGTGGAGTTGGCCGAGCGCGAGCTGACGCGCACGCGCTGGCTGCCGCAGTTTGCGCCGCTGGCGCGGCACTATCACGAGCGGATGGCGCGGGCGCTGGAGGCGTATGAGGGGCGCTGGGGCCGCGACCTGGCGGCGGCGTTCGCGGGGTTTGCCGCAGGGGGCCGGCTCGAGCTGATCACCTCGAGCGCGACGCACGCGTTTCTGCCGCTGC
>MVZB01000218.1 GCA_002068205.1 candidate division BRC1 bacterium ADurb.BinA292 | reverse complement strand
CTCACGCGGTATGCGGCGGTGCGGCAGGTGGAGGAAAGCCGGCGCTACTTTCTGCGCGGGGCGGGAGCGTTGGCCGGCGCCGGGGTGCTGCTGGGGGCGGGGGTGACCGACAAGCTGGTGCGATACTTCCGCGGCCCGGAGATGAGCCAGGAGCAAGAGGTTGCGCTGCTGCGAAAGAAACTGGAGCGGCTGGAGATGACGGCCGAGGAGCGCGAGCTGGAGCTGGAGCGCAAGCGCCAGGCGATCATTCATGTCGCGGCGCTGGCCGAGCTGAACCGGACCGAGGGGAAATATTTCATCGACTACCAGATGCGGCCGGCGCTGGCGTTCAAGGACGCCGACGGTCTGCCGCTGCTGATCTCGGCCAAGTGCACGCATCTGGGGTGTACCGTCGCCAGCCAGGTCGATCCGCAAGGGCGGATCCTGTGTCCGTGCCACATTTCGTACTTCGACATTGCGACCGGGAAGCCCAACGCGGGATCGCCGGCCAAGGCGCCGCTGCCGCACATCGGCTGGGTGCTGATGGACGGCGCGGGCGAGCTGATCGCGCGGCGCGCGCCGGGCGGTTCCGTCGAGGGGACCCCGACCAGCCAGCAACTGGAAGGGGCGCAAGTCTACATCGCCCGGGAGTATGCCGGGGGGAGCGAGGCATGAAGACCGCGCAGTTGGTCCAGACGAGTCTGGAATTTCTGACCGATCGGTTCCCGATCGAGAAGATGAACGTCAACTCGCTGGTGCGGACCAAGGAGGTTCCGGTCCACCGGATGAGCTGGGCGTATTACCTTGGGGGGCTGGCGCTGTTTCTATTCCTGGTGCAGCTCGTCACCGGGCTGATGCTGATGTTCTATTACGAGCCGACGGTGAGCGACGCGCACGCATCGGTGGAGCGGATCACCGAACACATCGGCGGCGGGGCGCTGGTGCGCAACCTGCACACGTGGTCGGCGTCGGCGATGATCTTCGCCGTGGTGGTGCACATGCTGACGGCGTTCGCGATGAAGGCCTTCGCGAAGCCGCGCGAGATCACCTGGGTGAGCGGCGTGCTGCTGCTGCTGATCACGTTCGCGTTCGGGTTCACGGGGTACCTGCTGCCGTGGCACCAGATCGCGGTCAATGCGACGAAGGTCGGGTTGCAGTCGATCGAGGAAGCCGGGGCCTACCTGCCGGGGGCGATGAGCGCCTGGCCGGGTGCGCTGAAGGAACTGATTCAGGGAGAAGCGAGCGTCGGCCAGGCGACGCTGAGCCGGTTTTACGCGATTCACGTGATGGTGCTGCCGCTCGCGTTTTTCGGCGTGTTGAGCCTGCACCTGCTCAGCGTGCAGCTTCACGGGATGAGCCAGGGGGTGGACCGTCCGACCGGTCGCACGGAGCGGTTCTTCCCGTTCTTTATTTTGAAAGACGCCTGGCTGTGGGGGGTGGTGTTTCTCGTGCTGTTCGTCGTCGCGCTGTGCCTGCCGTTCGAGGCGTTCTTTTCCTATCCGCTGTTCGAGGCTTACGACGCGATGGGCTCGACGCCCGACGGGATCAAGCCGGAATGGTATTTCTATTTCATTTACTACCCGCTGGAGCTGTTGCCGTTCTGGGTGATCATGCTGGCGCAGAACGCGGCGATCGCGGTGCTGCTGGCGGCGCCGTGGATTTTCCGCAAGACGAGCCGGCGCGCGCTGGGCGTGATCACGGTGGCGGTCGCGACCTACCTGGTGGTGATGACGGTGTTCGGGCAGCAGATCTACGAAATGTTCAAGGGAGGCGCCTGATGCGAAGGATGGTGCTAGCCGCGATGTGGGTCACGGCCGCGCTGGGCGCGTCGCGCGCCGGGGCATATCCGGAGTTCCAGGCGTGGGTCGACGGGCAGACGCCGCGCAACGTCAATTGCGCGCTGTGCCACGCGCACGGCGACGGGCCGGACGGCGTCAAGCCGGGTCAGATCGGGAGCCTGAGTCCGGAGCAGTTGGCGGCGCTCAACGAGGCACGGCAGGCATTTGAGCCGGGTCAGCAGGTCGACAGTCCGATTCTGAATGAGTTCGGGGACCGAATGGTCGAGAAGCTTGGGCGGACGGGGATCATTCAACTGCGCCAGCGGCCAGGCGATCTGCCCCAGGCCTACGGGTTCGAGAGCGACCTGGACGGCGACGGCATCCCCGATGCGCGCGAATACATTGACGGGACGCTGGCGACGAACGCGCATCACGGGGATCCGTGGCTCCTGCTGCGGCATAACCTGAAGGCGAACTGGTGGCATCTTGTGCTGATTGCGATCGCGACGCTGCTGGGGCTGTACGGCATCAATAACCTGCTGGCGTGGTTCGAGCAGGCCATCGGCGGCGACGAGGAGGCGGCGGAGGGGGAAGCGGGGATCATGAAATTCGAAATACGAAACTCGAAACTCGAAACAAATTCGAATTCAACAATATTGAAATAAGAACCATGACGTCCTGGGCGTCGCCCTGAAAGGACGAAAACAGATCCGCTCTTTCATGGGCAGGGGTTCGCTCCCTTCGGGGACAGGGGCTTTCCGTGTCGGCGTCTCCAGGTTCCGCTGCGCTCCACCCGGAGCTATTCAAATGCCGCCCCGCTGGGGCGGCTCAAGCGGACGGCTTTTGACGCATGTGAGTCAGCGATGGCCGGGAGGAGGACGAAGTCTTCGTTCCAGGTGTTCATGAAGCACAACGCGGGGACAGCATAGCAGGTTTTCGAGAGCCGAGGACGAGGGACGAGAGCCGAGAGCCGAATTTCGGGGGAGGCCGCTGGGGGCGATTATGAGGACGAGAACGAGGGACGAAAGCTGGCGGGGAATCGAGAATGCCGATGAATAGCGGGAACGCGCGAGCCGCTTCGCGCCTGCAGACGCTGCCACCGGCGTATTTTGCGCTGGTGATGGCGACCGGGATCGTGTCGATCACATCGCTGCTGCACGGGCTCGACGGGCTGGCGCGGGGGCTGTTCGCGCTCAACCTGGCGCAGTATGCGATCCTGTGGGGCTTGCTGATTCTGCGGTTCGCGCGGTTTCGCGCCAACGTCGTCGCCGATCTGGGCGACCACCTGCGCGGCCCGGGTTTCTTCACAATCGTGGCGGCGACGGGCGTGCTCTCGGCACAGTGCTTCCTCGTGGCGCACTGGCCGGCGGTCGGGACCGGTCTGGCGTTCTTCACGATGCTGCTGTGGATGCTGTTCGTCTACGCGGTGTTCGCGCTGCTGATCATCAAGCCGCGGAAGCCGGCGTTCGAGAAAGGGATCAACGGGGGCTGGCTGGTGGCGATCGTCGCCACGCAGTCGGTCGCGCTGAGCGCCACGCTGGCCGGGACGCACCTGGGCGGGACGGAACCGATGCTGCTGATCGTCGGGCTGCTCGCCTGGAGTTTCGGCGTGATGTTCTACATCTGGGTGATTTCGCTGATTTTTTATCGCTACATGTTCTTCGGATTCGAGCCGGGCGACCTGTCGCCCCCCTACTGGATCAACATGGGGGCGGTGGCGATCTCGACGCTGGCCGGCTGCCGGCTGATCGGCGTGGCGGGGGGCCATCCGCTACTGGGCGAATTGCAGCCGTTCATCAAGGGGATTGTGATGATCCTGTGGTCGACCGCGACGTGGTGGATTCCGATGCTGCTGATCCTGGGCTTCTGGCGGCATGTCGTGCGCGCGTTCCCGTTCAAGTACGATCCGCTTTACTGGGGGATGGTCTTCCCGGTGGGGATGTATTCGGCGTGCACGCGGTTGCTGGCGCGCGAGCTGAACCTGCCGTTTGTCTCGCCGATCGCGTGGGTGTTTCTGGCGCTGGGCATCGGCGTGTGGGCGATTGTGTTCTACGGGATGCTGCGCGACATCGGCCCGGTGGTCCGGGGCGTGCTACGGGGCGCGGCGCTCGCGCCCAGCGCCGTCGAGGGCGATAAGGGCTGAGAATGGGAAATCCGTCGGATCGGGCGGATCCGACGGATTTTCGGAGAAGGATCTCAGCGCGCGGGGCGGTTGCGCGGGCTACAGGTTGTAGAAATTCGCAATGCCGGCGTAGATCGCCGATTCGCCCAGTTCGCGCTCGATGCGCAGGAGCTGGTTGTATTTGGCAATGCGGTCGGAGCGCGAGGCCGAGCCGGTCTTAATCTGGCCGGCGTTGGTCGCGACGACGATGTCGGCGATCGTGGAGTCCTCGGTCTCGCCCGAGCGATGGCTGACGACAGCGGTGTAGCGCGCGCGCCTGGCCATTTCGATGGCGTCGAGCGTTTCGGTCAGCGTGCCGATCTGGTTGACCTTGACCAGGATCGAGTTGGCGCAGTGCTCGTCGATGCCGCGCTTGAGGAACTTCGTGTTGGTGACGAACAGGTCGTCGCCGACGAGCTGGACCGTGCCGCCCAGCCGTTCGGTCAGCAGCTTCCAGCCCGCCCAGTCGTTCTCGGCGCAGCCGTCCTCGATGCTGATAATCGGGTATTCGGCGCAGAGGTGTGCATACAGGTCGATCATCTCTTCGGCGGTCCGCTCCTCGCGGGTGCTCTTCTTGAAGACGTATTTGCCCTTGTCGGGGTCGAAGAACTCCGAGGAGGCGACATCCAGGGCAATGCGGATCTGCTCGCCGGGCTGGTAGCCGGCCTTGTCGATGGCCTGCATGATCGTATCGAGGGTTTCGGTGACGCTGGCGAGGTTGGGGGCGAAGCCGCCCTCGTCGCCGACGGCGGTGTTGAGGCCCTTGGCCTTGAGGACGCTCTTGAGAGCATGGAAGATTTCGGCGCCGGCGCGCAGGGCTTCGGCGAAGGTCGGCAAGCCGACCGGCATGATCATGAATTCCTGGAAATCGACGGTGTTGTCGGCGTGGGCGCCGCCGTTGAGGATGTTCATCATCGGGACGGGGAGGTGCTTGGCGTTGACGCCGCCCAGGTACTGGTAGAGGGGGAGGCCGACGGCCTCGGCGGCGGCGCGGGCGCAGGCGAGCGAGACGCCGAGGATGGCGTTGGCGCCCAGGTTGCTTTTGGTTTCGGTGCCGTCGAGGTCGAGCATGGCGCGGTCGATCGCGATCTGCTCGGTGCAGTCCATGCCGATGATTTCCGCGGCGATTTTTTCGACGTTTTCGACGGCCTTGAGCACGCCCTTGCCCAGGTAGCGCTGCTTGTCGCCGTCACGCAGTTCGAGGGCCTCGTGTTCGCCGGTGGAGGCGCCGGAAGGGACACAGGCGCGGCCGAGGGCGCCCCCTTCGGTCAGGACTTCGACCTCGACGGTGGGGTTGCCGCGCGAGTCCAGGATCTCACGGCCTTCAATCTGGATAATCGTCGTCATCATTGGTACTCCTTGGCTCGATCCAGTCTGCTTTGGCGAAACCGGCGGGCGGGGCGGGGGGAAAACCCGTCGCCGCTCGGCCACTGGGCATACGGACCACAAGATCCCCATTTCGCGGGCGAATGGCAAGGGAAATGGGAGAGGGGGCACGGGAGATGGGAAGGGCGGAGGCGGACGCGGGGGGCGAACCCCGGGCTCAGGAGCCACTCCGATCCCGAATTCGATAGCGATGCGATGCCGAACGGCGAAGGGATGAGATGGGCGGCTTTCGAGAGCCGAGGACGAGGGACGAGAGCCGAGAGCCGAATTTTCGGGCCGGCCGACAGGGGCGATTACGAGGCCGAGGCCGAGGACGAATCTAAAGGGAACGGCGGC
>MVZB01000217.1 GCA_002068205.1 candidate division BRC1 bacterium ADurb.BinA292 | reverse complement strand
GGGGGATCGTCAGCCATGGGCGGTGGAAGTCGCGAGCCGGCGGGCCAGCTCCGCGAGCCGGGCGGCGGCTTGCCGCGCTTCCTGCTCGGTGTTGGTGGAACCGAAGGAAATCCGCACGCCGCCATCGCGGCGCCAGGGGGGGAGGTTCATGGCCGCCAGGACGTGCGAGGGTTCGATCACGCCGGAGGAGCAGGCCGAGCCGGCCGAAATCGCGACGCCGGCCAGATCCATGCCGACGACCAGATCATCCTGGCGGACGCCTTCGAAGGCGAGGTTGAGGATGCCGGGGACCTTCGCAGTCGCGCAGCCGTTTAATTCGAATCGCGGTCCGGCGGCGGCCTGGCCGGTCAGCGTGTCGAGGAAGATCCGTTCGAGGCGCGCCAGGTGCCGGCGATGCGCGTCGGTCGCGGCGACGGCGCGGCGCACGGCCTCGGCCATCCCGACCGCGCCGGCCAGGTTCTCGGTGCCCGCCCGGCGGTAGTTCTCCTGCGTGCCGCCGTGGATCAGCGGCGCGAGGCCGCATCCGGGGCGGACCAGCAGGGCGCCCACCCCGCGCGGCCCGCGCGCCTTGTGGGCCGCCAGCGTCAACAGGTCGGCCCCCAGCGCGGGCAAATCGAGCGGGAGGCGGCCGAGGGCCTGGACGGCGTCGACGTGCAGGCGGATGCCGCGGTCGCGCGCCCGATGCGCCGCCTCGGCCACCGGCTGGATCACGCCGGTCTCGTTATTCACGAGCATCAGGCTGATCAGGCGGGTTGCGGGGCGGATGGCGTCGGCAATTGCGTCCAGATCGATGCGTCCGTCGGCGCCGCAGGCGATTTCGGTCAGGGTGACCCCGTCGTGGCGCGCCGCGAGCGCGCGGGCGCAGTGGAGGACGCTGTGATGCTCGATGGCCGAGACGATGAGATGCGCGGGGCGGCCGGCGTGCTCGAGCAGCGTGCCGGCGATCGCCAGGTTGTTCGCCTCGGAGCCCGAGCCGGTGAAGATCACCGATTCGGCCGGCATGCCGAGGGAGCCGGCCAGCGCCGAACGGGCTTCCTCCAGGCAGAGGCGGGCGGCGCGCCCGGCGGCGTGGATGCTGGAGGGGTTGCCGGGGAACCGGTCATCCGCGTCGCGCATCCGGGCGGCGATTTCGGGGTCGATGGGCGTCGTCGCGGAGTGATCGAGGTAGATCAGGCCATGGGGCGGCGGGGCGGGCATGGTGCGATTCTACACGGCCGGGGGCTGCACAACGAAGGGACAAAACGGCCGGTTTTCGAGAGCCGGGGACGAGGGACGAGAGCCGAATTTCCGGGCGAAGCGTCATGCGGGGGATGACCGGCGAGGGCGCCGGCCCCAGACCGTTGGGGGTGATGCGGTCGCGGTTTGGGGATAACGGGAGCGATGGCGATACCGATGGCGATACCGAACAGGGTGAGGATGGGATGGGGGGCAATCTTCCTTCGGCATTATCCGTGCGAATCGGCTAAGATCGGGGTTCCCAATCGGCGGCGCAGCGCAGGGAGTGGAGTTCATGGCGGAACATCGCACGGCGGAAGAGTGGCTGGAGATCCTGCGGGGGGTGACGCGCGAGCGGCTGGCGCGCGAATGCCGCGAGCGGATCGTGACGCAGGATCTGAAGACGGCGGCGCAGCGGGCGGCGGCGCTGCTGCAGCGCGCGCGGGGCGAGCGCGAACTGGAGGACCACGCGCGGTTTCTCGGCCGGGCGCTGGGCGAGCTCCACCGCGACGTCGACCGCTCGCGCAAGGTGATCGCCGCACTGGGCCGGGCGGGGGGTCAGGCCGGTCAGGGCGCCGCTGCCCTCGCCGCCTCGTTCGAGGAATTCGTCGCGCAGGGGGGGCCGCGCCAGTTTGAAGCGACGAGCCAGGCGTGGTACCAGCAACTGACCGAGGCGGTGCTGTCGCTGCGCGACTGCCTGCCGGGCCCGAACGAGGCGGGCGAGCCGACCGAGGAACAAATTGCCAGGTTTCGCGACGAGCTGCTGCGGATCCTGAAGGCCGGCGCGCATCAGCGCGATCCGGACGACTTCATCGATGCGCTGTCGATCGTCGTGGAGTATTGCCCCAAGGATCCGTCGCCGTTCGAGGGTCACGCCGGGCTGGGCGACCGGATGTTCCTGCAACTGGGGCCGCGCGCCAAACTGACGGCGGTGCGGACGATGGTGCAACTGGGGGAACTGGACAACCTGCGGGGGGCGATTTTGAAATTCGCCGATTCGGCCGACGCCGCCGGGCGCGCCAAGCTGCTGACGGGCATCATGGGCGGGATGCGGCACGCCGACTTCTTCCCCTGGCTCAAGCGGGGATTCGAGAAGGCGAGTTCGGACCTGGAGGAGAGCTGGTTCATCGACGCGCTGGGCCGGATCAATGAACCGCGGGCGGCGGAGATTCTGCTGGAGCGGCTGGAGAAGGTGGTCAAGCGGCTGGGCGAGAAGGGGGCGGCGCGGCGCGCCGAACTGCTGATCACGGCGCTAGGTCGCGTCGCCCGCCTGCGCGGGATCGATCCCGACCGGCGCAACCAGGTGATCCAGAAGGTGCTGGCGACGGTTGAGCGGGGCGACCGGGCGCTGGTGTTCAAAGCGACGGCCGAGATGTTCTCGGTGCGGCTGCAGGAACTGGATCCGCAACTGCTGCGCTGGGCCGCGCAACACGCCGTCGACGCGATGTGGGGACCGCCGCTGGACGTTCAGGGGACGCGCATCTCGGTCAATGGCTGGCGCGAGCCGATGGTCGAGACGCTGCGCCGGCTGGGCCGCAACGCGCTGGACGAGATCCTCGAGGCCGGTCGCAAGCATGCGGCGCACTACAGCGCGGCGATGGCGGCGCTGGCCAATGCGCTGCAGACGATCGGCGACGAGCGCTCGGTCCCGCTGCTGGAGGCGATGATCCGCACCGCGCTGTTTCATGACGAAGCGGGCCCGCGGTCGCAGGTGCTGGAGGAGAAGGTGCTCGACGCCGCCAGCGGCGAACTGGTCGAGCTCAATCGCGACGACCTGATCCACACGCTGATCTACACGCTGCTCGAATCGGGGGGGGAGGCGGGGATCCAGGCGGCGCTCGACCTGGCCGATCAGATGCAGGCGGGGCAGATCCGCATTCCGGGTCAGCAGACCGCCGCGCTGCTGATGGACACCAAGATGAAACACGGCGGGCTGGGGCGGGTGTCGCGCCGCGCCGAGGTGCTCGAGCTGGACGAGAAGGAACTGAAGCATGCGCTGTCGGAGGCGAAGGGGGGGATGCTGGTCAAGAAGCCGACGCAGATCCAGGCGCTGGCGACGCTGGGCCGGACGCGGCGGCCCGAGGCGGCCGAAGTGCTGCTGGAGCTGTTCGGCGACAAGGACCCGGTGATCGCCAACGCGGCGCAGACGGCGCTGGCGCAGTTTTTTCAGCCGCTGCCCGAGGAAGCGGAGTTTACGCGGACGATCGAGGCGTTGCTGGGTCAACCGCGGCAGTTGAAGGGGGCGCGACTGGAGCGGCTGCTGGATTTCATCCGCCGGACGCTGCCGAAGCGTCCGCCCTACAACCGGCTTTATGAGCGGCAGATCGAGATCCTGATCGAAGACGCGGAACTGGCGCATCGGCTGCGGGGGGCGGCGCTGGCGACCGACCTGCCGGCGAGCCCCGCCGGGGGGGAGGAGGGCGATGGGGGCGCCGGGGAGAAGCCGGGCGCGAGTGCGCTGCCGGCCGCGCCGATCAGCGAACTGGATAAGAAACGCGCCTACCTGCAGGCGCGCAAGGCCTGGATCGCGGGGGGCAAGAAAGGGGACGAGCCGCTGCCGCCGGAATGAGCTTTCGCTGGATTGGTGGGAGGGACATCAATGACGCGTAAGAATCTCCCGCCTCCCCTTGCAGGAGTTTGGGGCTTTGGGGGGCGGCGACGCAGGGTTCCGGGCTGCGGCCTCCACGCTGCGCTTGAATCCGGACGCCCGCTCGGCGGATTGACTTGGGCAAATAAGGCAAATACGCCTGCGTTGGTCCTCTGGGACAATCGTGATTAAGCCTCAGAATCGCTGAGCCGTGGGGAAGGGCGAGGAATTGAACAGGGGATTTCGAGAGCCGAGGACGAGGGGCCGAGAGCCGGGAGCCGAGTCTGGGGTTAGGCCGTTGGAGGCGAGGACGAGAGACGAGGGACGGATTTTTGTGGGGGTGGTGGAACAGACGGGTGGGGGCGCGTGTCGAGAGAGTTGGCGACTTGACGCGACGCCGGTGATGGGCTATCCTTCACGGCGGAAGTATTCGCAAGTAACCCGGGCCGTTTGGCCGGATGGGCGCGTTTCTTGCCACTTTTTTTGTGGCGGGTTCATCCGGTCCTCAGCATAATCGGTGTTGTGCGGGAGGGTCGTCCCCCCTCAGACGGACGGATCGTCATGCGGCATCGCCCCTTGCATCGCGCGTGGTCGGTTCGCGGCCTCACCTACGGTGAGATGCTGATCGTTCTGGCCATATTTTCTGTGCTCGCCGTCATCTTCGTATTTTCCTCGAAACATGCGATGGTCAAGACGCGCCTGTCGGCGACGATTCAGACCCAGCGCAATTTCTCCAGTGAGTTCGAGGCGTTTCGCGCCTACACCGGCCGGCTGCCGGGCGAGACCACGTGGGTCCGCGAGCTGAGCCAGCCGGCCGGGGGCGGCCATTATGTTCCCGACGACCCGTTCGTGCCCGACGGCGCCGAGGAGCGCAAATTCGAGTTTTACAAGGATATCGGCCCGGCGACCGCGTGGGTGCTGGTGAGCGTCGGCCCCGACGGCGACAGCGATCTGAAAGAGGCCATCCGCCAGATCCGCAGCGAGGATCATCCCACGCTGGTCTCGGCCGAGTCGGCGGGGTTCCCGATGGGGGGACCGCTGACCGCGCGCGAGCTGCGCGAACTCGTTGAGCGCTACAGTTACGACCCCACCAACGGCACGATCAGCGATGGCGACGTGATTTACGTCAGCTATTGAGGTCGGCTGCCGGTCCTCTGCTCTCGTCTGTCGTTTGCTCGCCGTTCGTTTGCACTCAAGAATTTGTCTCCGATTCCCGGGATCGCCTGGAGCGGTTCTGCCGTCCCTGCGGGACGCCGTCGGTATGGGTGACCTGGTTCCCGCCGAAGTCTGCCGTCTCTGGCGGGACGGCTCTGTTGAACGATCCGGCAAGTCCTGGCGCGTTCGAACCGGTCGTTCCCTCCCCATTTTCATCCCTCATTGTGAACCACCGATGACGAGTGTTCATGAACCGATGGTCCGCAACGAAGGAGAAAAATCGGGGCGGGCCGCTGGGGCGATCACGAGGACGAGGACGATTCTTGCGCGAGGACCAAAGCGAAGACGATGGCGATACCGATACCGATAGCGATTCGTCGGTGTGGGGGGCGGGGGAATCGGAGCCATCGGAAGGTTGCGCGCGTGGTGTTTCTGCCGCATAGTGGGTCGGCTTGCGGCGTCGCCGCGACGTGATCCCCCGGTGCCGACCCCTCCACCCCGCCCATGGCTTACGACATCACGCTGACACAGGCCGCGCTGCTGGGCGTCGTGGAAGGGTTGACGGAATACCTGCCCGTCTCGTCGACCGGGCATCTGATCATTGTCTCGGCGTTGCTGGGGATCCCGGCCAGCGACGGCGCCAAGGCGTTCGAGGTGGTGATCCAAGCGGGGGCGGTGGCGGCGG
>MVZB01000216.1 GCA_002068205.1 candidate division BRC1 bacterium ADurb.BinA292 | reverse complement strand
CTTCTGCCTGCCGCCCCTCGCCCCCCCTCCTGCCTCGACGCCGCATGAAAACAAGCAACCGGCCGAAACCCGGGCCTGCCACGCTCTGAGTGGCATTGCCCCCAAAGGCCTCCCCCAAATTCGGCTCTCGGCTCTCGTCCCTCGTCCTCGGCTCTCGAAAACCGGCCCTTCTGCCTGGCAGCACCGCCACCGAAATGCGATCCCCAGTTGTGGGGTTGTGGGACCGGCGCCCTCGCCGGTTCCTTCCCATCCGCATCCCCATCCCCATCCTCACCCCCATCCCTTTCCTGTCTCTCGTGCCCCTTCGGCCTTTCGTGATCCCGTGTCTTACTCCCCCCTCACTTCGCATCCGCCAGCAGCCCCGCCTCGCACGCCCGTTCAATGATCCCCCGCGCGACGTCCCACAGCCGCCGCGAGCCCTGCTCGATGTGCTGGTTGCGCCCGACCACCTGCCGCCGCGTGATCCGGTGATCGACCCACGGCTTCCCCCCCGAAGCGAAATTCATCATGATCGGCTGCAGCCGGTCGAGCGCCCGGGCGAACTGCGCTTCCGCACTCTGCCCCGACTCGAACTCCTCCCACAGCGCGCGCAGCCGCCGGCCCTGCTCCTCCGGCAGCAGCCCGAAGATCCGGTCGGCGGCGGCCTCCTCGCGCGCCGCCTTGTCCGCATGCGCCGCTTCGTCGTAGACGAACGTATCGCCGGCATCGATCTCGACCAGATCATGCAGCAGCAGCATCGGCAGCACGCGTCCCAGGTCGATCCGCTCCTCATTCGACCATTCCGCCAGCACGAGCGCCATCAGCGCCAGATGCCACGAATGCTCGGCGCTGTTCTCCCGCCGCGACCCGTCGGTCAGGTAATTGCGCCGCTCGATCCGCTTCAGCTTGTCGATCTCGTGGACAAAGGCAAGCTGCCGCTCCAGACGCTCTTCCATGGCTTCTCTCCCGTATTCAAACTGCGAGGTCCGACGCGCAACCCCGGCCATCGCCCGCCTCCCTCCCCGCGACGCGGCGCGCGGGCTTATGCTACGATAAGGGCGACCAACGCCCGAAGCAACTGCCCGAAGGGATTCCGCCCATCCGTGATGCCCCCCGCCGGACTCAGCACCACCGACCCGCCGGGTGAACGCCGCCCCCCCGCCCGCGACGAACTGATTGTCGCGCGCGCCACGCCGCCGGGCGCCGCCGCCCTCGCCGTCGTCCGCATCGACGGCGCCGGCGCCCGCGATGTCGTCCAGCGCCTCTTCGTTCCCGCCGGCCGCCGCTCGCCGATCGACACCCCCCGCACGATGATCTTCGGCCATTGGCGCGATCCGCTCTCGGGCGACCGCCTCGATGAGGGCCTGACTGTCTTCTTCCCCGCTCCGCATTCCTACACCGGCAACGACCTGGCCGAGTTCCACGGCCACGGCGGCGCGGTCGCCCCCCGCCGCCTGGTGGAGGCCGTGCTCGCCTGCGGCGCCCGCCTCGCCGAACCGGGCGAGTTCACCCGCCGCGCTTTTCTCAACGGCCGGCTCGATCTGGCCCAGGCCGAGGCGGTCGCCGACCTGATCAGCGCCCAGACCGACGCCGCCGCGCGCATCGCCCAGCGCCAGCTTGTCGGTGAACTCTCTTCGCGCATCCATGCGCTGCGCGACGACCTGCTGACCCTCGCCGCCGAAATCGAGGCCCGCATCGATTTCCCCGAAGAGGACCTCGACCCGGCCGATCAGAGCCGCCTGGCCGCCGCGTTCGCCGCGGCGCTGGTCGACCTCCGCACCTTGGCCGAAACGCGCCGCCGCGGCCGGCTCCTGCGCGAAGGCGCCCGCGTCGCCCTCGTCGGCCGCCCCAACGCCGGCAAATCCAGCCTCCTCAATGCCCTCGTCCGCATGGAGCGCGCCATCGTCACCCCCCACCCCGGCACGACGCGCGACATCATTGAATGCACCCTCGATCTGCACGGCATCCCCGTCACGCTCGTCGATACGGCCGGCCTGCGCGAAAGCCCCGATCCGATCGAACAGCTCGGCATCGAACGGACCCGCCGCGAGATCGAGCGCGCCGATCTGGTCCTCCGCGTGGTCGACCTG
Source organism: candidate division BRC1 bacterium ADurb.BinA292 (assembly GCA_002068205.1). Lineage (GTDB taxonomy): Bacteria > Sumerlaeota > Sumerlaeia > MVZB01 > MVZB01 > MVZB01. Next base: position 3,651 of record MVZB01000216.1, on the reverse strand, counting down.
ACCGAAAGCCCCGCGCCGGCGATCGACGCCGAACTCTCCGACGGCGGTCGCCCCGCCGACATCACCGTCTTCAACAAACTCGATCTCGCGCCCGACCACGCGCCGCCTTGCCAGGGCGATGCCTGCTCCGTCTCGGCCACGCGCGGCGACGGCATGGCCGACTTGGAGCGCCTGTTGGTCGCGCGTCTCGACGCCGCCGGGGCAGGGGAGACCGAATCGGGTTTCGCCGTCAATCTGCGTCAGGGCGAGTTGCTCGACCGCGCGCGCGCCGCGCTGCATGCCGCCCGCGCCGCATTCGATCAGGGCCTGTCGGGCGAGTTTGTGATGGTCGACCTGCGCGAGGCGCTCGATGCCCTGAGCGCGATCCTCGGCCTCGAAGTCGGCGACGCCGTCCTCGACCGCATCTTCAGCCGCTTCTGCATCGGCAAGTAACCCCCTGCTCTCGTCCTCGCTCCAACATCGTTCCTCGTCCTCGTAGTCGCCTCCATAGGCCCTCCCCAAAATTCGGCTCTCGGCTCGCTTCCCTCGTCCTCGGCTCTCGGGACCTCGTCATTTTGTCCCCTTGTTGTGAACCGCGGGTTTCTGAGCAACTCGTCCTCGCCCGCGCAAAACCACGTGCAGCCCGGCCCCCTTCTGGTCTAAGATGCCCTCGTACATCACGTCGCCGCGTCCCGTTGCGCCTGACCCCGTTCCGCGAGTCCCCGCTGATGGCGATTGGTTACCTGGAGTTGCTCAACCGTTTCGAGGAGTTCCTGCGTGTCGAGCGCAATCTCTCCCCCCGCACCCGCAAGGCCTATCTCTACGACCTGACTCGCTTCAGCGAATTCCTGATCCTCGGCCACGGCCGCATGCCCTCGCTTTCGCTCATCTCCACCGACGTCATCCGCGAATACCTCAACCACCTCCAACTCGAGCACGCGTGCAAGTCGACGACGCTTGCCCGCACGATCTCCTCCATCCGCGCCTTCTTCCAGTTCGCCGTCGAACGCGAGGTTCTCGAGGCCTCCCCGGCCGCGCGCATCCGCACCCCCAAGCAGCCCAAAAAACTGCCGATCTACCTTGTCCCGCAGGAACTGGTGCGGCTGCTCGAGGCGCCCGCCGCCGACACCTGGTCTGGCCTGCGCGACCGCGCGATCCTCGCCACGCTCGCCTTCACCGGCGTCCGGCTCTCCGAAGTGACCGGGATCAACCTGCCCGACATCGACCTGACCAACCGCGCCGTCCGCGTCCTCGGCAAGGGCAACAAGGAACGGATCATTCCGCTCAACGAAATCGTCTGCGAAGCGATCAACCGTTACTTGAACGTGCGCCCGTTAAGCGAAGCCCAGGCGCTGTTTCTCAACAAGTTCGGCCGCCGGCTGAGCGGCCGCTCGGTCGAGAACATCGTGCGCAAATACGCCCTGAAGGCCGGCATCTTCCGCGACGGCGTCAGCCCGCACAAACTGCGCCACACGTTCGCGACGCTGCTCCACGCCAACGAGGTCGACCTGATCGAGATCAAATCCCTGATGGGCCACGCCAACATCGCCTCGACGCAGATCTACACCCACACCTCCAACTCGCGCCTGCGCGCCGCCGTCCAGAAAATCGAAAACCTCCCGCTCTGACCTTTAGACCCACCTGATCGCCTTTCCCGCCCACACCCTCATCCCCCCTCAAAAAGCAACCGGGGTCGGAGCCCCCTTCTGGCTCCGACCCCGATCGTTTCATTCAAAAGCTTGTTGTTGGACCTGACTTCGCGTTGCCGCTGAGTTTACCAGCGTTCGCGCCGCTGGAAATTCCGGTTGCCGCCGCCGCGAGGACCGCCCGCAGGACGATCACCGCGCGGACGCGCTTCGTTCACTTTGATTTGACGCCCATCCAAATCGCTCCCATCAAGCGCGCTGATGGCGGATTTGGCCTGTTCACTGTCGGACATCTCCACAAAGCCGAAGCCCTTGGAGCGACCGGTTTCCGCGTCCTTAATGATGGCCGCGGACGAAACCTCTCCGTGCTCCTCGAACGCGGCGCGCAGTCCGCTTTCGGTTGTCTGGTAGGAAAGGTTTCCCACGTAAATGTTCATACGATTCTCCAATCCGTTCTACGCCAAGGCAAGCTGCATCCGATTGACGCAGGCCTTCCCTTGTTCGATATCTACCGTAACCATTCGAATTTACCGAAGGGGAGTAACGCGAGTGGCAGGCATGCCGATACTCTACGTTTCCACCCCCTTCCCTGTCAATCGGGATTTCGCGGGCCCAACCGTTAATTTTTTCACCCCTCCGACACCCTTCCCCCCCGGGCCGTCACCGCCTGGCCGTCCCAACTGGGGAGTCACCGTCCGGGACCCTCCCCATCCATTCGTTCGGCTCTCGGCTCCCGTCCCTCGTCCTCGGCTCTCGAAAAAAGACCCCTTGCGCGGCAGGACAGCAACTGAAGCGCCACCACTGTGGCTCGCCGCCCCCGGATCGCGTTCCCCCGCATCCCGCAAGGATGCCAGGATGAGCAGTTGGTCGAGCGTTACGCGATGAGCCAGCCCCCGCATCCCGGGAGGGATGCCAGCCGGTAGCCGGTGGTTGAGCGCAGCGACACCACCGGTCCCCCCGGACCCCCATTCCCCCGCATCCCGGAGGGATGCAAGCCGGTAGCCGGTGGTTGAGCGCAGCGACACCACCGGTCGCCCGGACCCCATTTCCTCCCGCATCCCGGAGGGATGCCAGCCGGTAGCCGGTGGTTGAGCGCAGCGCAACCTGAGGCCAGCTGATCCCGAATCCTCCCCGTCCCCGAAGGGGGCGAACCCTTCAGTCCGCGCAGCGGACGACCGGAATAAAGCACAGGGTGACGGCCGCAGGCCGGAACCCTGTGTCGCCTACTCCAGCACCCGCTTCACATTGGGATCGGCCAGCGCCTCGTCGATCGTCCGCTTGAAAAACCGCTGCACGGCCACCCGCGCATACCCCCGCGGATCGCCCAGGTTGCCCCCCAGATTCTCCCGCCCGCTGTGCTCGTGCGACGCCTCCTGTTTGCCGGTCGGCGTCGTCTCGCGGAAGTACCAGTCCAGATCATACGTCGCCGATGTCCGCATCCACGTCCGCGTCTTCCACTCGTTGACGCGTAGCGTCACGGTCCGTTCCGCGCCGCACTCCTGCAGCCGCCGCTGGATTACGTCAGGCGACGTCCCGGCCGGCACCGTCAGGATGACCGGATCCAGCCCCTCGCGGCGCAGCCCCCCCGCAACGGCCCGGCTCATTTCCTCGGCCAGCGGCTGGCCCGACGCCGTCAGCACCGCATTGGCGTTCCCCCAGAACCCATGCACGATCCCCGTGAAACTGGGCGGAAAATCCCCCGACACAATATAGGGCCGCATGTCGACCGTCACGACGCAGACCCGCGGCGCTCCTTCGCGCCGCACCTCCATCTTGGGATCGGTGTAGGAGTGTACCTCCACCACCGAACAGCCGGTCAGCAGCACGGCGGTCAGCGCCAGCGCGCCGGCAACCCGGCGCAGCCGTCCGATCATCGCATTGGATCTCATGGATTCCTTCCTTCCCGGTATCGTTCGCATCTCCAAAACTCGTCCCTCGTCCCCCGCTCTAAACCAGAATTCGGCTCTCGGCTCTCGTCCTCGGATCGCGAATTCCTCTTCTCTCCCTCCCCCCTTACTTCCGCGGG
>MVZB01000215.1 GCA_002068205.1 candidate division BRC1 bacterium ADurb.BinA292 | reverse complement strand
AAGAACTTGCCCCCGCCGGCTTGGATCCGGGTGTCCTGATCAACCTCGACGGCGCGATCTGAACCGCCGGTTCCACGTGAATCGTTAGTCGACCGACAGCCGCGCCAGCGCCGCCGCGATTTCGCTCTGCGCCGCCGCGGCCTTGGTGATCGCCTCGGCGATCTTCAAATTCGCCGCCGCCACTTCCCGCGTCGCCGCCGCCTGATCCGCCAGCGGCTCCACCGAGTTCAGCTTATCGCTCTGCTGTTCGTTGCGGCTCAGATCAAGCTGCGCGTGCGCGGCGGGCAGGCTCACATACGGCCGCGCCACCAGCACCAGCAGCAGCAGCGCCAGCACCGTCAGCACCACGTTGGTATAGGTCCGCGTTTCGATGCTCTTCATCTTTAGGCTCCTTCTTCCTTCGCCGGCCGCCGGTTGACGGATGCCTGTTCGCCCTGTCATCATCGCGGTGCCGGCCGCGGGTTGGGACTCGTCTTCCACTTAACGTCCTTTATCGGCACCCCGGCCCTCCAGATCAACCTCTGTTCGCGCCGCGCACCTCGCGCCCGCCGATTCCACGCGTCACACGCCGCCTCGCGGTCGCCTCGCCCATGACCCCTGTTCCCTCCCCCGACCCGCGCGCCGCGGCAGCCTATTGGAACCAGATCCTCGACCCGCGCAATCTGGCGCACGCGCCCGCCGCCGAGACGCCGCGCGCCATCCAGCGCGACATCGCCCTGGCCCGCACGCCCGATTTCCTGGCCGCTCTGCGCCATCTGGCTCCGACCTTAAGCCGTCCCCCGGGCGTCATCGATCTGGGCGCGGGCCTCGGCAACCATGCGTTGGCCGCCGCCCGGATGGGCCACCGCGTCCTGGCGCTCGACGCCTCCCTGGATCGGATGCGCCGGCTGCGGATCCGAGCGGCGCGCGTGGGCGTGCAGCTTCCAGCCGTCGTCGCCCGCGCCGAGGCGCTCCCGTTCCGCACCGGCAGCGTCGGGGCGCTCTACACGAAGTCCGTCCTGATCCACACCGATCTGGACCGCGCATTGGACGAAATCGCCCGCATCCTGCGCCCGGGCGGGCGCTGCGCGCTCATCGAACCCCAGCCGGGCAATCCCTTTGTTCGCCTCTACCGGGCGACGCTGGCCCCGTCCGCCTGGAAGTCCATTACGCGCTACTTCGATGCCCCGCGGCAGCGGCTGGTCGCCCAGCGGATCGGCCCCACGCGCCTCCGACCCTTCTACTTCCTTGGCTTTCTTGGGTTTATCTTCGAGTTCGGCGTCCCCTGGCCGAAGGTCCGCAACGGCGTGCTCGCGTGCCTGCGGCCCGTGGATGCGTTTCTTTTCAATCTGATCCCCCTACTGCGACGGTGGGCCTGGTTCGGGCTGCTCGAAGCGGAAAAACCTGCCGCCAAGCTCAACGCTGAGGCCGATTCTGACGGCGATTTGTCGTCAACAGATTGACATGTCAATTCGATTCTGCTTCCGAATCGCCATTTTCATGACAGCCATGGAGTTCCTTTCCCACCGACCGGGCAGTTCATGCCGCCGCATGCGCATGTGGACCCTCGGCACCCGCTCGCTCCGATTCAAATGATTGAAACAAGACGACTTGAGGGATTTCATAGGCTCCTGTGAACGGCGGTGACGATCTCGGGCACCGCGCCTCCCGCCACCCGGCAATCGCTTATTACCCCTTGTGGCATGGCAGTTGCCCCATGCCCGTGGCCGATGAACTCTCGGTCCGGGAAGGACTTCGTTCGCGGCATGCGTTTCCATCGCCCTCTCGCCCTGCTCCTCTTCGCGCTCCCCTGCTGGGCGGCGGCCCAGCCGAACCCCTCCGCTTCGGCCCCCACGTCGGCCCCGCAGTTGCTTGACGTCCGGCTGCGCCCGCTCGGCGATTCGTTGCGCATCATTTTCCCGCTTACGAATCAGGCCGCCTACAGCGTCAAACCCGAGCTGGCGTCGCGCCGCGTCCGCATTGATTTCATCGGCGCTGAAATCCGCTTTCTCCCCCCCGAACTCAACCGCGTCGGCCTCCCCTGGCTCGACGGAATCTGGCTGGCTTCGTCGCCCCCAGGCATCGCCACGCTCGAACTGCGTCTCCCCTCGCCGCGGATGCGGATCTCGCACTTTGCCCTGACCGACCCGCCGGCGGCCGTTATCGATCTATTTCGCGAAGATCAGCCCTGGGTCCATACGACGGTGGCCTCCGACGGTCCGCTGCCGGCCGTCCGGCTCCCCGCGTCCGACGAGGATCGTTCCAGTTCCGCCTCCACGTCGCTGGGCAACAGCCCCGTCGCCCAGGAACCGGTGAATGAAATTCGCCTGATCGACGCCGATTACGATTACTTCCCCATCAGCCAGCATGAATTCCGCTCGGCCGAAGCCAACGAAGTCCTCGACGATTTTCTCGCCCGGCGCTGGGCCCATGTCGTCCGCAAGGGGATCGAGTATCTGAAGACCAAGCCGATCAACCCGGACGAAACCGGCTTCCTGCTTCACCTGGTCGCCGAGGCCCGCTGGCGGCTGGGCCGCGACACGTTTCCCCAGCCGCTCGATGAAATGCGGAATTACTATGAGCAGGCCCTGCGCGTCGCCGGCGCGGGCGACCTGGGCGCCTTCGCCCACTGGCGCCTGGCGCAGTTGGCCGGCCAGATGCACGATTTCGACCGCGCCCTGCAGCACCTGCGGCAGGCGGCGGCAACCTCCCAGCCCGCGCAGCAACTGCGCGTTGAGCTGCTGCGTGTGCAGGCCCTGCGCGCCGCGCGGAAAACCAGCCCGGCGCTCAAGCAGATCCAGGCCTTGCTCGCGGGCGCGGCGCTCCCCAACGGCGTCGAACTCTCCAACGAACAGCGCGTGGAACTCCTCCTCGATCGCGGCGACATCCTGACCGAAACGGGTCAATTCGAAGCCGCCTGGCAGGCCTACCAGGAAGCGCGAAAGATCGATGCCGCATGGCTCAGCTTGAATCCCGACAGCGGGGAGTTGATGGCGCTGGCCGCGGCCGAGATCGGCGAATTGACCACGGCCCGCCAGACCCTCGAATACATCAACCAGCACTTCAGCTATCGCGAAGATGAACGCAAGGTGGCGCTGGCCCTCCAGTTCGCCGACGTCCTGGAACGGCTGGGCGACCTGGACGCCGCCGAGGGCACCTATGCCGCGCTGCTGGCCGAATTGGGCGACACCCCCAAGGGGGCCGCCGTCGAGCGGCGCATGCTCAAGGTTTTTCCGGACCGCGTCGTCGGCGGCGAAACCCGCTACTGCCGGCTCCTCTGGCGCCGGGGCAAACTGACGCAGGCGATGACCGAACTCGACCGCGTCTGGAATCTGTGTCTGCGCGAGGGGATCAGCACCGAGCCGCTGCGCGAGCTCGTCGGCAAGATCGTCCCGGACTTCATCGCGTTCTGCGCGCGCCACGATCAGCCGTTCGCCGCGGTGCAAGCCTGGAATCTCTATCAGGCCAGCATCGGCGATTCCGCCGCGCGCCGCGCGTGCATGCCGCCGCTCATCGAGTCCTTGTCCCTGCTGAACCTGAATGACGAAGCGCTGCGGCAACTGCTGCTCTACGAACAACATGCGACGGCCGACGCGGAGGACTCCGCGCACCTTGCTTTGCTCAAGGCGCAACTGCTGAGCCGGCTGGAGCGCACCGTCGAAGCCATCGAACTGATCGAAAAGAACCTGACGCGGATCGACGATCCCGATCAGTCGGCCAAAGCCCTGCGGCTGCTGGCCGAAGCCTACAGCGCCGAGGATCGCCCGCTGGAAGCCGCGCAAGCCTGGCAGGCCCTGGCCGAAGTCAACCCGGCCGATTCCACCACCGTCGGCGAAGCGAGCCTGCGCGCCGGCGAAATCTTCCTGGAGCAGGCGATGCCCCTGCAGGCGATGGAAATCGGCCTGAAGGCCCTGTTCCATGAGCAGCAACACCTGGACCAGGGACTCCCCGTGACGTGGGCGCCCGAGGTCCGCGACGGCTTGCTCCTGATGCTCGCCAAAGCCTACCGCGCGCGCGGCGACCAGCAGCGCGCGCTCATCCTGCTCGATGAGTATCTCGCGCGGCCCTCCATCACCGCCGGCGAGGCGGCGTTCGCGCGCCGGATGGTCGCCGAGTGTCACCGCGAGGCGGGCCGACTGGACGCAAGCCGCGCCGCCTACGAGGCGATCCTCGCCGATGAACGGGCCCCCGCGCCCTGGCCGCAGATCGCCCGTCGCGCCCTCGACGAGCTCTCCTGGAACGAGCAGAACCCCCAGTGGTCGATCCCGCGCCCGCAAAGGAATTGACGATGGCCGCCCGCTTGACGCAAACCACGCCCGCGCCCCCGGCGCCGCAGCCTCCCTCAACCTCCGCGCCGACATCCCTCCGGATGCGCCAGGCGATGCAGATGCTGCGCGGCGCCGAACACAAGATCGCCGATGCTTATCAGCAGCTCGGGGCGGAAGTGCAGCGCCTGACCGCCGAACTCGATTCCAGCAACCTGGAATTGCGACGCAATCTGGCCGAACGCGAGAAGATGCAGGCGATTCTGATCTCGACGCTGCGGAGCTTGACGATCGGCGTGCTGGCGGTCGGTCAGGACGGCGTCGTGATCGTCGCCAATCCCGCGGCCTGCGAGATCTTCCGCCGCCCATTGGAGCAAATCGCCACGCGCCATCTGGAAGAGATCCTCGACGGCATCCCCGACAGCGGTCAGCTTCTGCTGACGCTGCAAGGGGCCGGCGGCGGCCAGAGCCGGATCGCCTGGAGCCAATCCGTCGATCAGGGCGCGCCGCGTCAGATCGAACTGACCGCGGTCCGGTCGCTGCCGCCTTCGGATATCCATCTGGCCGGTCTGATCCTCGCCGAGGACCAGACCCACCTGCGCCGGCTCGAGCACCAGGCCACGCTGCGTTCGCGCCTGACCGGCATGGGTGAAATCGCAATGAATCTGGCCCACGAAATCCGCAACCCGCTGGGGTCGATTGCCCTGTTCGCCACGGCGCTGGAGCGCGAATTGGAAGGGAATGAGTCGCTCGCCCCGATGGCGCGCCAGATCGTCGCCGGCGTCAAATCGCTCGAGCATCTGGTCGCCAACACGCTGGAGTTTGCCCGTCCGCGCCGCATGGCGATGGCGCGCGTCAACCTGAAGGATGTCATTCGCGACACGCTGGTCTACCTCGAGCATCCGCTCGAGCAGCATGCGATCCAGGTCCAGTACGATCACGAACTCCAGCCCGACGCCTGGGTTTCGGCCGACGCCGAGCAGCTTCGCCAGGTCTTCCTGAATCTGGGACTCAACGCGATTCAGGCGATGGACGAAGGCGGCAAGCTCGAATTCCTGATTCAGGCCGATGCGGCCGGCGGCTGGGAGGTCGCCGTGCGCGACAATGGCGTCGGCATCCCGCGCGAACTGATCGAGCGCATTTTCGATCCGTTCTTCACCACGCGCGACAAGGGCTCCGGCATCGGCCTGGCAATCGTCCACTCGATCCTGCAGGCCCACGACGCCCGCATCGAGGTCGAGTCGCGCGTCGCGGTCGGAACGACGTTTCGCGTCGTTTTCCCCGCATACCGTCAGTTTGATGGCATTTGACGGAGGGAACCCCCGTGATGCGAACCGGAACAGATCCGAACGGCGATGTCGCCGCCCCGCGCGGCGTCATCCTGGTCGCCGACGACGAACCCGGCATGCGCAGCGCGCTGCGCGAAGTCCTGCGCCGATCCGGCTGGCGCGCCGCATTCGACCGCATGCCCGGCATGAGC
>MVZB01000214.1 GCA_002068205.1 candidate division BRC1 bacterium ADurb.BinA292 | reverse complement strand
GGACGGTGATGGTCGGCAACGCCGCCGCCGCGCCCGACGGCGAAATCCGCGTCTTCGATCTGACCGGCGACAACCTGACCCTCACCGGCAGATTCATCTACGCCGACTACGAGAACGAGGATGACGGCGTGATTCAAAGTATCGCGATCGACCCGGTCGATGGCGACCTGGCCGCCGTGACGCTCGACGACGGCCGCATCCGAATCTACGAGCGCGTCGGCGGTTCGCTGGGCTTCCTGCGCCAGGTGAACCTGGGGATCAACAACACGTCCACTTTGGACATCCGCTTTCAGCCCTGACGGCCGGGCGGCCGATACGGATCAGGGGGACCCGATCCCTCAATCGGCGGCGGGGGCTCGCGGGTGTGCCACACGATTCCACTCAGCTTCTGCTGGTGACCGACAGCGACCCGTTGGCGCGCAATGTCGAGGCCGGGCTGCGGCGGGTGAATGCCGGCCGCCGGCTGGGTGTCCGCCGCCGGCGGGAGCTGGCGCAGCATGTCCACGACAAGCTGCAGGCGATTCTGATCGATCCCGGCGAACGGATCGCCGGGGCGGAAACATATGGCACCGCCGGCGTGCCGGCCGGGATTCCCGTCGTGCGGTTCGGTTATCTGGCCGACGTGCTGGCGTCGGCGGCGGACCGGACGCGGGGACCGTTCGACTGGCTGCCGCGGGAATTCTATCTCGCCGGCGATCCGGCGGCGGTCGACCCGCGCCCGGAGGATCTGCTGCTGGCGCGGGCGATCCGCCACGCCATTGAGCGCCACAAGGTCGATCAGTTGCTGCATCGCAGCGTGGAGCGGCTGCACCAGACCGAGAGGAATTTCCGCAATTTGCTCGAGCGCAGCGCCGACGCGATGCTGGTGATCGGCGAGGATCGGCGCGTGCTGTTCGCCAACGCGGCCGCCGGCCAGCTGTTCAAGCGCGACGCGGTGCAGCTTATCGGCCAGCCGTTCGAACATCCGCTGGAGGCCAATCGCAGCCTGGAGTTTCACACGCGCCGGCATGACGGCGTCGAGATGGTGCTGGAGGTGGTGGCGGCGCCGACGAGCTGGGATGAGCAGCCCGCCTGGCTGGCGACGCTGCGCGAGACGACCGCGCGGACGCTGGCCGTCTCGATGCTACTCCATGAAGCCTCGCGCGACGCGCTGACGGGCCTGTGGAACCGGCGGATCCTGCTCGAACGGATCGAACAGGAGATCGGCCGCGCCGAGCGGGGCGGTCACGCGCTCTCGGTGGCGATCCTGGACCTGGACCACTTCAAGCGCGTGAACGACACCTGGGGCCACGGCACGGGCGACGATGTGCTGCAGACGATGGCGCGGATCCTGGAGCGCTGCTGCCGCAAGGCGGACATCGCCGCGCGCTGGGGGGGCGAGGAGTTTGCGCTGCTGATGCCCGAAACGGCGCGCGAGGGAGCGCTGATCGTCGCCGAGCGGCTGCGGACCGAAACGGCGCGCACGCCGATGAAAACGCGCAAGGGCGAGGGATTCCGGATGACGGCGAGCCTGGGCGTGGCGCAATGGCGCGCGGGCGAGGATGCGGCCGCCCTGATGGCGCGCGCCGACACGCAGCTTTACCGGGCGAAGGAGTCGGGGCGGAACCTGGTTTGCGCGTGACGGGGCGCGGGCTCAGCGGCCGCCGAATTCGGCGCGCCGTTCGATGGCGAGCTCCTGGACGCGCGGCCGCGCCGCCAGGAACGCCTCGACGCGCGCGGCGATCCCCGCCGGATCGAGTCCGAGTTGGCGATGCAGGCTGTCGGGTTTGGCGTGCTCGATGAACCGGTCGGGGATGCCGAGCGTCAGCACGCGGACATCGACGCCGTCGGCGGCGAGCAGTTCCATCACGGCCGAGCCGAACCCGCCGGCGAGCACGTTGTCCTCGATCGTCACCAGGCAGTCGTAGCGCCGCGCCGCGTCGGTCAGCAGCTCGCGGTCGAGCGGCTTGACGAACCGGGCATTGATCACGCCGGCGCGGATGCCGCGGGCGGCGAGCAGGTCGGCCGCCTTGCGCGCGTGCGCCGCCATCAGCCCGATGCCGACCAGGCAGACCGGCGCGCCGTCGGGTTCGTCATGCAGCCAGACGCCCTTGCCCAGCGGCAGTTGCTGGACCGGGGCATCGAAGCTGATGTCGCCCTCGGCCGAGCCGCGCGGGAAGCGCAGCGCGATCGGCCCGGCTTCGTACAGCGCCGCCGTGTGCGTCATGTGGCGCAGTTCCTCGCCATCCATCGGCGCCATTACGACCATGTTGGGGACCATGCGCAGGTAGGAGAGGTCGAACACGCCGTGATGCGTGGGGCCGTCGTCGCCGACCAGGCCGCCGCGGTCGAGCGCGAAGGCGACCGGCAGATTCTGAATGCAGACGTCGTGGATGATCGGATCGAAGGCGCGCTGCAGGAACGTGGAGTAGATGCAGACGAACGGGCGCAGGCCGTCGCAAGCCATGCCGGCGGCGCAGATCACGCCGTGCTCCTCGGCGATGCCGACGTCGAACGTGCGCTCGGGGAATTCCTCCTCGAACTGGACCAGGCCGGTCCCCTCGAGCATCGCGGCGGTGATCGCGACGATGCGCGGGTCGCGGCGCGCCTCCCGCTTGAGCGAATCGACGAACAGATTCGTGTAGCTGGGCGGACCGGGCTGGACGACGGGGGCTTCGCCGCTGTCGGCGTCGAAATTGCGCGGCGGGCTGTGCCACAGAATCGGATTGGCCTCGGCGTAGGGCCGCCCCTTGCCTTTGCGCGTGATTGTGTGGAGCAGGATCGGCCCGCGGAACGTCCGGATCTTGCGCAGGATCTCGATCATCCCCTCCAGGTCGTGGCCATCCACCGGGCCGAGGTAGCGGAAGCCGAGCTCCTCGAAGAACAGGCCGGGGAGGATCAGGCCCTTGACCGATTCCTCGATGCGGTTGGTCATGCGCAGGAACCGCTCGCCGGCGGGCAGGCGGCGGATCAGCTCCATGATGTCGTGGCGCTTCTCGTTGTAGAAGTGGGTCGTCACGATCCGGTTGAACGTGCGCGCGAGGCCGCCGACGTTGCGCGAAATCGACATCTCGTTGTCGTTGAGGATCACCAGCAGATCGGTCTCGAGCATGCCGGCGTGGTTGAGCGCCTCGTAGCAGATGCCGCCCGACATCGCCCCGTCGCCGGTGATGCAGACGACCTTGTAGTCCTCGCCGCGCTGGTCGCGGGCGATCGCCATGCCGGCGGCGGCGGAGATCGAAGTGGAGGCGTGGCCCGCGCCGAACGTGTCGTAGGGCGATTCGCTGCGCTTGAGGAACCCGGAGAGGCCCCCCTCGCGGCGGATCGTGTGGAACCGGTCGTAGCGGCCGGTCAGCAGCTTGTGGGCGTAGGCCTGGTGGCCGACGTCGAAGACGAGCCGGTCGCGCGGCGTGTCGTAGACGTAGTGCAGCGCGAGGATCAACTCGACGGCGCCCATCGAGGAAGCCAGATGGCCGCCGTTGACCGCCGTGACGCGCAGCATGGTTTCGCGGATTTCCTCGGCGATCTGCCGCAGGTCGTCCAGCGCGAGTCCCCGTATGTCGCGCGGTTCCTGAATGCGTTCGAGCCACTGCGCCATCGTGCGTCGTCTACCATCCCGGGCGATATCGGTCGAGCCGTTCGGCGGCCCTCAACCTGACACTATTAGCATAATCGCGGGCGCAGCCGATACCTTTTCCTCCGCATCGGGATCGGTATCGCTATCGCGATCGACGCCGTTTCGAATCGGTCGCCTTCCCGGCGGCGAGGGGCGTGCGCCATCGCCATCCAACTCGGACGGGCGCTCACTCGGCGGTTGACGGTTAATCAGTAATCGGTTAATTGTTATCCGACGACGAGAGGTGAGACGAGGCAGTCTGTTGTCTGCCGGAAAAAAATGGGGGGGGCTCGGTGTGAACGGGGGGCGCCGGAAGGGTTCGGCTTTGGATGAGGAGGGATTGGCCGACGCACCGGCGCCGCGTCCGGATCACGCTGCCACCCTCACGGCATTGAACGAACCCGGACCCGATTCCGAACAACTAGCGGGCGCCGCGGCTCCATCCGACGAATCTCCAGATCGTCTCCCTCTCAAGCCGTATCCCGAGCGGGCCACTCTTGTTCTTCCCGCTCATGATGCAGCAAACATCTTTCTCAATGCGCGCCGTTCGTCGTTCGTTTATCTCCTGCTACTGGGTTCCGGCGCGTGCGGCCTGATCTACGAGATCGTCTGGACGCGGATGCTGACGCTGGTCTTTGGCGTCAGTGTCTATGCCATTACGTCCGTACTGTGCGCCTTCATGCTCGGACTGGCGCTGGGAAGCTGGGCCCTCGGTCGGCTCGCCGACCGGGTATCCAGACCCTTGCGACTCTACGGCGCACTGGAGATCACGATCGGCGTGACGGCGCTGGCTTTTCCCTGGTTGATCGATCAGATCGAACCCCTGTTCGTGTGGATCAATCGCCAGATCGGCGAAGATTTTCTGCTGTTCTCGATCGCGCGCTTCGCCATCATTCTGCCGCTGATGCTGCTGCCGACGTTTTTCATGGGGGGCACGCTGCCGGTGGTCTATCGCTTCTTCGCGCGGGGCGGGCTGGCGGTGGCGCGCGAACTGAGCTTCCTCTATGCCGCGAACACGTTTGGCGCGGTCCTCGGCACGTTCCTGGCCGGCTTCATCCTGGTCGAGGTGCTGGGCATGCAGGGGACGATCCTCATGGCGGCGGCGATCAACCTGCTGATCGGCGCCGGCGCGATCCTGCTCGACCGGCGCCCATCGCGGCCGACGCCGCAGTCCGAGCCGCGCCAACCCAGTCTCCACGAAACCGGGACGCACGTCGCGGCGTGGGATCTGAGCGCCGGCCGGCGTCAGCTCGTGCTCGGGGCGATCGGCCTCTCCGGATTCTGCTCGATGGGCATGCAGGTCCTCTGGAACCGGATGCTGGTGTTCCATGTGCATAATTCCACCTATGCCTTCTCCGCGATTCTGATGGTGTTTCTGATCGGCCTGTCCGGCGGGAGCTGGCTGCTGGGATGGATCGCGCCGCGCCTGCGGCGTCCCCTGACGCTGTTCGCGGTGCTGGAGGGGCTGATCGGCCTGTGGTGCATCCTGACGCTGCTGCTCAACGGGAAGCTGACGTGGTTTTCCCGGCTGCTGGCGGGCGAACTGCCATGGGACAACTGGTACGAGGCGCTGGCGTTGATTTTCATTCAGAGCGCCGCGCTGCTGCTGATCCCGACCACGCTGATGGGGATGACGCTCCCGCTCGCGACGCGGCTGATCATGGTCGGCGCGGAGAGCGCCGGGCGGAAGGTCGGCAACGCCTACGCCGCCAATACGGTCGGCGCGGTCGCGGGGGCGTTCGCGATCGGCTTCATCCTGCTCTCCACCATCGGCGTGCGCGAGTCGGCGATTCTGCTGGGCGGCATCCTCGCGGCCGTTTCGGCCGTGCTCCTGCTCGCCGGGCATCCGCCACGGTCGGGCTGGCGGGTCTGCGCGGCCGCGGGTTGCGTCCTGCTCGTGATCGTTGCGGCCGTCGGCATTCCGCGGGATGCGCTGATGCGGGTTTTCGCCGAACGCCTGGGCAAAGTGCTGTTCTACAAGGAAGAAGTGACCGACACCCTCATGGTCGTCGATATGTATGATTCGACGGGGACGCCCCGGCCGGAGCAGCGCTGGCTGGTGTTCAACGACGGCCGGGGCTCGGCGGGGCATTTGACGCGGCAGGACAATGCGTTCAACGGCCACCTGCCGATGTTGC
>MVZB01000213.1 GCA_002068205.1 candidate division BRC1 bacterium ADurb.BinA292 | reverse complement strand
GGGGGGCGAGCCCGGCCGGAGACGACCGAGCCGGTAATAGAATAAACGGTGGGCGAGCCAGAGGTGTTCGACGGCGTTGCCGAGGTGATCGAGGCGGACGTCGAGCGGGCGGGGCACGGGGGCCAGGGCGCGCAGGATCTGGCGCAGGCCGCTGCGGAGGCTGGCGCTCAGACCGGGATCGTCGTCGATGCGCCCCTCGGAACTGAGGAGGAAGAATGTGTCGGCGTTGGTCTTCCGGATGCGGAAGAAGGCGGGCAGGGTGATGCGATCGCGGGAGACGTGATGGAGCGCGCGCGCGGCCGGCTCAAGCCAGCTCGCGCGGCCGTCGGCGCGGAGCTGGAGGGCGGCCACGATTTCCTCGCCGGCGTCGGTCGCGAGGCCGGCGCGGCCATAACGCCCGCGGAAGCCGCCGATGCGGCGCAGCAGCGCGGCGCGGGCGCTCCAGAAGCCGCCGAAGGGGAGCTCGCGCCAGGTGGCGGCCGCGTGGCGGGCGGGAAGGCCCGCGGCGAGGCCGCCCCAGTATTTCAGGACGGCCGGGCCGAGCCAGCGGGGCGGCCGGTCGAGGGGCGCCAGCTCGATCGCGCCGCCCATGACGCCGGCGTCGGGAACGGCCGCCCAGGCGGCGAGGAGCGCGGCCAGCGCCGTCGGCGCGAGCGTCACGTCGTCATCGAGGAACAGGACGATTGCGCCGCGCGCCTCGGCGAGGCCGGCATTGCGCGTGATCGACAGGCCCGGGACGGGATTGGACAGGCTGCGGACGTGCGGGAGCTCGGCCAGGCGCGGCAGACCGGACGTCAATTCGCGCGGGTGGCGTCCGCGCGCGTTATCGACGAGCAGCAGTTCCCAGATGGACTTGGGGGCGGTCTGGTCGGCGAGCGAATCGATCAGCGGGCGGAGGCGGAGCGAAGGCCGGTTGGTGCCGACGACGACCGAGAGGCGATGGCGAGGCGGGGTTTCATCGAAGGCGCGGGCCTCGGCGGCGACGGCCTGACGTTGCCAGGCGGCCACGCGCAGCGCGTGCCAGAGCGCTTCCTCGTCGCGATAGCGCAGGATCGGGGCGCCGGGCGGCGGATCGTCGCCCGGTTTCGCCTCGGTCAGGATCACGTCCCAATCCGAGAGGTCGCCGCGGGGGGGCCGGCGGCAGACGAGGACGCGCGCCCAGCCGGCGGGGACATCGCAGCCGGGCTGGGTTTCGGAGTTGTCGACGCGGACCCAGACGGCGGCCAGCCAGGGGGGGGCCTCGCGCTCGGCGGTCACGTGATCGCCGACGTCAAGGGCGCGCAGGCGCAGGCGCGGGCCGAGGTGCGTGGGATCGTCGACCGACTCGATGTGCCACAGGATGGGCCAGAGCGTCATGTCGCGGCGGAAGTCGTCGAAGCGCAGGAGTTCTTCGCTCAGCTCGCGGACGCGCCCCTGGCGCGCGGTGGCGGTCAGCGAGTCGGAATGGAGGCGGTACTCGTAAAGGCTCTGTTCCAGGCCGGAATGTTCGAGGCGGAGCCACGCGTTGAGCCGCAGGAAGAAGTCGTAATCCTCGCAGAGGAAGCGGTTGGGGCTGTAGGGGCCGTGCCATTCGCGGCCCCAGAGCAGGCGCGTCGCGTGGGCGCGGTAGAGGAAGGCGCCGCCGAGGTAGTTGCCGTTGACGAAATTGAGATCGAAGGGCTGGCGCGGCAGGCGGAGGCGGGCGGCGCCGGGGGGCGACTGCAAGGCGCGGCAGACAGGGGAGTCGAGCAGGGGCCGTCCCGCCTCGTCGATCAGGTCGTAGTCGGTGTAGACGGCATCGGCGGCGGGGCGCTCGCGGAGCACGGCGACAAGGGCGGCAAGGAAGCCGGGGCGGAGCCGGTTGTCGTCGCTGGTCCAGGTGTGGAACTCGCCGCGGGCGGCGCGAAAGCCGGTGTTGAGCGCGCCGGGCAGGCGCTGGTTGGCCTGATGGATGACGCGGATGCGGGGGTCAGCGCGCGCCCACTGGTCGGCCAGGTCGCCGGTGCCGTCGGTCGAGCCGTCGTCGACGAGGATCAGTTCCCAGTGAGGCCAGTTCTGCGCGCGGATGGACTCAATGGCTTCGTCGAGATGCCGGCGGCCGTTGAACGTGGGCAGGACGATCGAAACCCGATCGGGGACGGCCCAGGCGCGCAGGGCGGCGAGGCTGGCGGGGCGGCCGTGATCGCGCCGGCGCAGGTAACGCCGCCAGTTGGCCTGCAATCGGGTCAGCAGATGCCAGCCCGCCATGGGTTCGCTCCGAGGAGGCGTTGCGAGCCGGAACCGGGGCCGGTCGCGGGAAAAGGCTCGGTCACGCCGGTCGGGACCGCCGTTCCTTGAGGACGGGCTCGATGGCGGCGAGCGGCGACCGGATCAGCACGCTCCAATCCTCGGCGGCGACGAGCTCGGCGCAGCGGCGGCTGAACGGTTCGAGGTGGGCCTTGCCCATGGCCTGGCGGATGGCGAGGACGGCATCCTCGGGCCGCGGGGCGTGCGTGACGATCCCGGTGAAAAGCGGCTCGTGGACCGGATAGCCCGAGACCACCGGCAGCCCGGCGCCGATGAGCCGGAGCAGAAGCGCGCGCGGATAGATGCGATTGTCGGCGAGCGTGGAGGGAGGCAGCAGGCCGACATCGGCGAAATGGAGGTAATCGGGGAGCGTGGCGACGGGCTTCCAGCCGAGCAGGTGGACGTTGCGCAGGCGGAAGAAATCATGCTCGTCGTCGTCGCCGGTCGATTCGTCGGCCAGGATGAAGAGGAAGCTCCACTCGGGGCGGGCGTCGGCGACCTCGCGGAGCCAGTTCAGGTTGACCGAGCCGTCGTTGAGCACGCCGAGGATGGCGATGAGCGGGCCGCCCTGCTTGCGCAGGATCTCGCGGATTTCCTCCGGCGGCGTCAACGGCTTGTTGGTCGACCAGTGCGCGGCGACGACGCCATTGGGCAGCAGATGGACGCGCTGATGGGGGACGCCGAGCAGCTCGCCCGTCAGGAAGTCCTGGGAGACGGTGATCCAATCGGCCTTGGCGGCGACGGCCAGAGCGGCCGGGTCGGACGGGTTCCATTTCCACGACTCGCGGAAGGGGTAGGCGTCGAAGTCCATCAGGTAGCTGCGCGCGCGGACCTTCGTGGTGATCGAGTCGCCGCGGGGGCCGAACGAAATGAAGAGGTCGAGCGGCTGGGGCTGGATGTCGGTGAGCCATTGATCGCGGTTTTCGACGATGTAGAGGAACGGACAGAGCATGCGGATGCCGAGGAAGCGGTCGTGGCGCAGATTGTTGGTGACGTAGAAGACACGGAAGCCGGCGTGGACCAGCGCGGCCGCGATCTGCTGCGGACGGCCGAGCGGGCCGCTCCAATCGGTGCAGGGGCCGATCAGGGCGGTGGGGCGATCGGGTTCATGGGCGGGTCCCTCGGCGCCGTAGTAGAGGATCTCGCAGATCGGCAGCGCCCAGCGACGCTGATGCTTCTTTTCGAAGCGCCGGCGATTGCGCTCCTGCAGGACGCGCCTGCGCTCGGTGTCAATCGAATTAAAGCTGACCGAGCCGTGGTGGTAGACGAAGGCGTCCTCGATGACGGCCAGCTGCCAGCCGGCCGCGACGGCGCGCAGGCAGTAGTCGTCGTCCTCGAAGTAGCCCAATTCAAAGCCCTCGTCGAGGTCGCCGATCTGTTCGTAGAGTTCGCGGCGGAGGGCGACGCAGAAGAAGCCGAGGCGGTCGGTGAGATGGCGGCGCCCGCGGCGGACGCGGTAGAAGTCGCGCAGCCAGGTATGCTGGCTGGAGGCGCCGGCGCAGAAGACATCGAGCATCTGCTCATTGCCGGCCGAATTGGTCATTGGTCCGACCATGCCGAGTCTGGGGTTGTCGCGCAGCGGTTCGACGAGCCGTTCGATCCAGTCGGCGGGGCAGATCGTGTCGTTGTTGAGCAGGATGATGATATCGCCGCGGGCCATCGCCATCCCCTGGTTGTTGCCGCCGGCGTAGCCCTTGTTCTCCTCGTTCAGGACGATGCGCAGGCGCGGGTCCTCGAGCTTGCCCAGGGCCTCGCGCACCTCGAGTTCGGGCGAGGCGTTGTCGATCAGGATGACTTCGAAGTTCGGATAGGAGGACTGCGTGAGGATGCTTTCGAGGCAATCGAGCGTATAGCGCAGATTGTTATAGGAGAGGATGACGATGCTGACCTTGGGGAACGCGTGGCGGCGGATGATGCGTTTGAATTCCTCGACGCGTGCATCCCAAGTGTTGTGCTGGGCGAACTCGCGCAGACGGAGGGCGCGGGCCGGTTTGTCGGTTTCGGCGAGGGCGTCGGCGATCGCCTGCTCGAAGCCGCGCGCGTCGGCGGCGGTGCGGACCAGGTCGCCCAGGGCGACGACCTCGGGGATCGGGGTGGCGACGGTCGGTTTGCCGGCGGCGGAGTATTCGTAGATCTTGACCGGGTTGGTGGCCCGGATCAGTTCGGTGAGGCGGAACGGGATCAGGCAGACATCGAAGCCATAGAGGAAGGAAGTCAGTCGGCTGTAGGGGATCTCGCCGGTGAAGCTGACGTTGGGCAGGGCCTGGAGGCGGGTGATGTCGGCGCCGAAGGTGTAGCCGATGAGGATGAAGCGCCAGTCGGGCCGGCGGCGGGCGACGGATTCGACGAGGTCGACGTCGAACCAGTCGGAGATGGCGCCGTAGTAACCGATGACGGGCTGCTCCGAATCGCGGACGAGGGGATCGAGGGAATCGGGCTCGCGGCTGAAATAATCGAATTCGCAGGCGTTGCGGACGACGTATTTGACGCGCGGCTTGCTGCCCGTCAGCTCGTCCAGATAGGCCGAGCTGACGACGACGGCATCGGCCGACGTGAGCAGGTGCTCCTCCTGCTGGAGCATGGCGGGGTCGTTGGTGGAGAAGTCGCTGTGATTATCCATGCAGTCATAGATGACGCGCGCGCCGGTGAGGGCGAAGGCGAGCGGCCCCCAGAAGGGCAACTGCACGAGGGCGACGTGATCGCCGATGCTGAAGCGCTCGCGCAGCAGGCCCAGCGAGCGCTTAAGGAGCGCCATGTCGCGCGGATCGGCCAGATTGTCCTTGTAGATGTTCAGGGGGTGGTAGGTGCAGGGCTGGACCTCCCACAGATCGCGCCCCAGGGGGCGGACGAGCATGTGATTGTCGATCGTCTGGTCGCTGGGGAATTCCTCCTCCAGGCCGATCGTGGTATCGCGCATGACGAAGGCGCGGCTGCCGGCCTGGACGAGGCGCGAGACGATATGCTGCGGCCGCTGCATGCGAAAATCCCAGTTGGTGATCGAGTAGACGATCAGGTCGGGCTCGGGCCGCTGGGCCGAGGGAAGCAGGCCGCCGGCCATGCTGGTGGGCGAGGCGATGGCGAGGTCGGAGACCTGATGCTCGGCGTCGCGGGCGTAGAACGACAGCGCCTGCAACTCCCCCTTGATCGTATGAAGCCGGTACTCGACGCCCATGGCCCGGGCATATGAGAATCCGCGGCCGAGGAGGCGGCGGACGACCCAGCGCACGGCGGTCAGGAGGGCCCGGGCCTTGTTGCGGCGGACCGCCTCGAAGTAGAGGCCGAGCACGTAACCGCGGCTGCGCAGTTGCTCGTCGACCCAGGTCGACTGTTCCCAGGCCTTGTTCTGGCAGTAGGTGAGGGAGTGGATCAGCTTGGAGATGACGTCCTCGCCGTGACGTTTTTCCAGCAGGAGGGCGTTGGATTCCTTGCGCAGATCGCCGAGTTCCTTGCGCAGGCGGGCGAGCTGGACTTCCTGTTTGCTGGTCAGTTGACCGAGTTCGGCGAGGTGGTCCTCCAGTTCGCGGCGGACGGCGGCGACGGCCTGAGCGCGGCCCTCGCCCTGGGCGGCG
>MVZB01000212.1 GCA_002068205.1 candidate division BRC1 bacterium ADurb.BinA292 | reverse complement strand
GGTCGCGATGGGGATCCCGGTTCCCGCCGCGGACGTGGCGGGCTGAAGTCTGCCGGCCCTGACGGGACTGCCCTGCGTGAGGATCCGGCAAGGCTCGGAGCGTTCGAATCGGTTGTTCCCTCCCAATTTTCATCCCTCGTTGTGCACCGCCGGTTCATGAGCAGCTCGCAATTGTCCCTCGAGTCATTTCTCCCCAACCGCTCTCAACACCAGGCGCGTCAGCATTTCAAGATGCTCCGGGCGCGTATTCAGTGCCGGAAGGTAGCGGTAGTCTCTCCCGCCGGCATGGAGAAATCGTTCCCTGTTCGTGATCGCGATTTCCTCCAGCGTCTCCAGGCAGTCGGCGGCGAAACCCGGGCAGAGTGTATCGACCCGCTCGACGCCCGCGCGCGCCCACGCCATCAGGGTTTCATCGGTGTAGGGCCGCAGCCAGGGTTCGCGGCCGAACCGGGACTGGAAGGCCAGATACCGATTGTCGGCCGGCAGTTCCAAGGCATCCCACAGCAACTCCGCCGTTCGCCGGCATTGTTGCGGATAGGGATCGCCCCCCGCGGCCTGACGCTCGGGAATCCCATGAAACGACAACAGGAGCCGGTCGGGCCGGCCCAGTTCGCTCCAGTACTGGCGGACGCCGGCGGCGAGTGCCGCAATGTAGGCCGGCTCGTCGTGATAGTCCCCGATGAAATGCAGTTCCGGCACGCGGCGCCAGCGAACGATTTCCGCCGCGACGGCGTCGAATGTCGACCCCGTCGTCGCCCCGCTGTATTGCGGATAGAGCGGCAGGACGACGAGCCGCCGCGGCGCGCGCCCGCGCAGCGCATCCAGCCCGCGCGCGATCGATGGCTCGCCATAGCGCATGCCGATCTCCACGGCGACCTCGCGACCCAGGCGCGCCCGCAGCCGCGCGGCGAGGCCGTCGGCGATCGCCCGCGTCGTCACCAATAGCGGCGACCCGTCGGCCGTCCAGATGTTCCGGTAGAGCCGCGCCGACCGGGCCGGTCGCCTGCGCAGGACTATCCCGTGCAGGACGGGCCACCATTTCAGCCGGGGCAGTTCCACGACCCGTGGATCGCTCAGAAACTCGGCCAGGAACGGGCGCAGCGCCGCGGCCGTCGGCGCCGCCGGCGTGCCCAGATTGGCGATCAGCACGCCCAGGCCGTCGACCGGTTCCGGGGCGGGGGCGGCTTTGAATTGCGCCATCGCGGCCCCTCCTCTCAAGGGCGTCTCGCGTCGCTCATGATCGACCCCCTCTGGAACCACGGCTCATGCGAGCGCTTGCGCCGGCGCTTACTCCGCATGGAACCACGCATGCAGTTCATCCAGAAAATCATAGGCCGTCAGATCGAACTGGAGCGGGGTAATCGAGACGTAATCCTGATACAGGGCGACATCATCATTGCCGTCGTCGGGGTGCGTGCTCGGATTCCAGCCCTTGCCAATGTTGCGGTAGATGATGCGCTCCGAATCCGCTTCCTCGGGGCAGGTGAACAGGTCTTCATAGCCGGAATTGCCCATCCGCGTCACGGCCCAGCCCTTGATGGCGTCGTAGGGCACCGGCGGCACATTGACGTTGAGCATCACGCCGGGGGGCAGTCCGCGCTCCAGCACGCGCCGGGCGACCTCGAGGCCGACCCGGGCCGATGTCTCGAACGTCAGCTTGTCGGGATCGTGATAGAGCTGGGAGACGGCGATGGCGGGAAACCCCAGGATGGCGGCTTCGCGCGCCGCCGCCACCGTTCCCGAGTAGAGCACATTGACCCCCGCGTTCTGACCGTGGTTGATTCCCGAGACGACCAGGTCGACCGGCCGGTTTTTGCACAGGAGCGTCAGCGCGATCTTCACGCAGTCGGCCGGCGTCCCCGCCAGACCGTAACCCCACAGCTTGCCGTCGCGGTGATGCGGTTCGAAGAGCATGTCCTTGAAGACCGTGATGGCATGACCCATGCCGCTGCGCTCGATATCGGGCGCGACGATCGTCACGTCGCCGATCTGGTTCAGCGCATCGGCCATCGCGGCCAGACCGGGCGCCTCGATTCCGTCGTCGTTGGAGAGCACGATGTGCATCGGGTCCGCCTCTCAGGCCTCGTCGGTCGCTTCCAGCCCCTGGCGGGCGCGGCGCGCTTCGTCCCACAGCGTTGCCACGCGCCGCGGATGACCGGCCGCCTCACGCAGTGCGGCGCGCCACTCGTGCAGCACGTCTTCCATCTGATCCAGGCAGGCGAGGACCTCCTCCGCATTTTCCGTCAGAATCTGGCGCCAGATCTCCGTGTCGCCGCCGGCGACGCGCGTGGTGTCGCGCAAACCCTGGCCGCATAGCCCGCCCAGTTCCGCGGCCGGCGCGAGATGGCGCGTCAGCGTCTGGATCAGCGCCGCCGCAACGACGTGCGGCAGATGGCTGATGCCGGCCAGCAGCCGGTCATGCCGCGCCGGATCCAGCTCCACGACGCGCGAACCAACGGCTTCCCACAACGCGCGGGCGAGGGCGAGCGCTTCGGGCGCGGTGCGGCCGGTCGGCGTCAGCAGACAGGGATACCCGACGTAGAAATCCGCCCGCGCATGGTGGGCCCCGGTTTTTTCCGATCCGGCCATCGGGTGCGAGCCGACGAAGCGCGCGTGGGACGGGAGATTGGCCTCCGCGGCTTCGACGATCCGGGCCTTGACGCTCCCCACGTCGGTGACGAACGTCCCCCGCTCCAGATACGGCGCGATCTGCGCGAAACTTTCCCGGATCTGAACCGGCGGGATGGCCAGCACGACCGCATCGGCTCCCGCCAGTGCCGCCGCCGGATCGGTCTGGAACTCGTCGAGCGCTCCCAGGTCGCGTGCGCGCGCGAGTTTCTCTGCCGAGCGCCCGAGCCCCACGACGCGGTGCGCCAGCCGCTGGCGCCGGACGGCCAGACCCAGCGACCCGCCGAGCAAGCCAACCCCGTGGATGACCAGACGCTGGAAAGGCAGAGCACTCAGAGCAGGGAAGATCCGTCGAGAGTCGATCGGCGGGTGATGACCAGGCCGAAATCGGAGAGGCAAAACGGCCCTCAGCTTATCGAGACCCACCAGGGTGCGCAACTTTTTCGGCGGATTGGAAAGCGTGGACGCTGCGGACGGAGTGGACAGCCTGAACCTGGCCGGTCCGGCGGCGGTCGATTGAATCAACGACGGTGTTATATCGGGTTCACATAAGACTGTCCGATGAGCCTCGCGGCGCGATACCATGGGCGGCATGAACCAGCGGGCGGCTCCCGGGGGAAGGCTTCGGGAGCGATCAGGAACGCGAGGACGAGGGACGAGGGACGATTTCAGAATCGGGGACGAAGATCCCGGGGAGGACGAGACCTTTGTCCGAACTCAGGCAGAACCTGGCCACCCGCGAATGGGTGATCATCGCGACGGAGCGGGCGCGCCGGCCGCATGAATTCACCGACCCCGCGCGCCAGTTGACGCACGAACGCCCCGCCCACCTGGCCGCCTGCCCGTTCTGTCCCGGCCAGGAGTATGAGATGCCGGCGCCGGTCCTGCGCTGGCCGGCGGAGGGCCCATGGCGGCTCCGCGTCTTTCCCAACAAATATGCCGCCCTCAGCGTGAACGGCGAGAAAAGCTACGCCCTGGAAGGGGTCCGGCGCAAACTGACCGGCGTCGGCTATCACGAGGTGCTGGTCGAATCCCCGCTGCACAACATGAGCCCTGCCTGCCAGAGCCCCAGGGCGCTGACGCAGACGCTCCGGGCGTTCCAGACGCGGGGACGCGTCCTGAGCGAGGACCCGCGCATCGAACAGATCTTCTACTTCAAGAATCACGGGCCCGGCGCGGGGACTTCGCTGGAGCATCCCCATTGCCAGTTGCTCGCGCTGCCGATGGTGCCCCATCACGTGCGGATGCGCATCGAAAGCCAGCGCGCCTATGTCGACGACAACGCCGTCTGCCCCTATTGCGTCATGATGCAGCGCGAGCTGATCGACGGCGAACGGATCGTGGGCCGGAACCGTTACTTCGTCGCGCTGGTCCCGTTCGCGGCCACCTCGCCGTTCGAAATATGGATCATCCCCCGCCGCCATGGCCCCACCTTCCTGGATCTGAGTCTCAACGAGCTGGAGCATCTGGCCGAACTTATGCGCTTGCTCTTCGGCAAGCTCTACCATGGCCTGGGCGACCCTGATTACAACTACATCATCCACAGCGCCCCGCTGCGCGATTCCGCCAGCCGCTACCTGCATTGGTATATGTCGATCGTTCCGCGCGTGACGAAGGCCGCCGGCTTTGAACTTGGCAGCGGGATGTATATCAATCCCGCGCTCCCCGAGGAGAGCGCCGAATTCTTGCGCAATCAGGATCCCGGCCAGCCTCTCGAGGACGAAGAGGATGAACCGGTCGATCAGTTGCGCCAGAGCTCATAGTGACGGTTGCGCCACGGCGTCGGCTGACGCAGCAGCCGGCGGCTGAGGCTGCGCAGCGCGATCGCAATCGTGAACGCGGCGCTGAGCGGCGTCAGCAGCAGCGTTCCCCACTTTCCCTCCCCCGCATGCACTTCCACCAGGGCGCGGTGCAGCCCCACGGCCGCGATCTGGATCGCCGGCAGGATCGTCCCGCTCCAGGGCGACAGCCCCAGCCACGGCGACAGAATGAAACAGACCGGCGGCAGAATGAACACCCCCGCCAGGTAAGCGATCGCGAGCAGCGTCTGATACCCCGGGAACACCGCATGGAAGTTTTTCGAAAATCCCTCCCAGACTTCGGCCCGTGAGCGGTACATTCGGCAGCGGACGTGACGGGTCACGTCGGTCAGATGCGTCCGAAAGCCGGCGCGCTTGACCGCGCGCGCCAGGTTCAGGTCGTCGACGATTTCGCCGCGCACCGCCTCGTGCCCGCCCACGGCGTCGTAGGCCGCGCGCCGGATCAGGATGAACGCGCCGCTGGCCGCCGCCGCGCGCCGGTGATTCAGCCGTTCCATCCAGCGGAACGGGATGCCCCCCAGCGCCATCGTCTGCAGCAGCGGCACCGACAGCCGTTCCCAGATCGTCACCGCGACGAGCCGCGGCAGCCCGCTGAGCAGATCCGAATGGCGCGCCCGCGCGCGCCGCATCGCCATTGTCAGCGTTCCCCGCGCGAACTCCGTATCGGCATCGGTAAACAGCAGCCAGTCGCCGCGGGCGGCGGCGGCCAGTTGCCGGCACGCGTGCGGCTTGCCGATCCAGCCAGACTCCAGAGGACGACCTTGCAATACCCGCAGGTGGGGATATCGGGCGGCAATCGCCAGCGCGATCTCCGCCGTGCGGTCCTCGGAGCAGTCGTCGAGCAGCAGCACCTCGTAGCAGGGGTAGGCCTGCCGCGCGAGACTTTCCAGCAGTGGCCCGACGTTGTGTTCCTCATTGCGGGCGGGGATGCAGACTGAGATGAATGGGGCATCCTCCGGCAACGGCGGCAGCCGCGCGTCGCGTCGCCGTTCGGCCCGCTGATCGACCACGTTCAGCCAGCCCGACAGCACGAGCCACGCACACAGACCGACAATGACTAGCTGCACGAGCAGCAACATGGCGCGCCCCGATCACGCATTGCAGCCGGCGCCCCGCGGAGGAAGACGGGCCCGCTCAGCTTACCCGCCGGTGGCAGCATTGCCAAGCCGCCGATCCGCCCCGTATACTGCGGGGCATTCCACGGAGCGGTGAAACTTCCCCATGCCGCATCAGATGACCGCGCTGCGCCGACGGAGCTGGTTGATCCCGGCAACGGTTCTGCTCGTGCTGGCGTTCGGCGCCATCCTGGCCCCGTGGATCGCCCCGCACAACATCCGCCGCCTCGAGACTCTGCGTCTGGCCGATTCAGGACTGCCGCCGGCCTGGCTCGCGGCGCCGCCGGCCGGCGAGCTCGCGCCGCACACGCC
>MVZB01000211.1 GCA_002068205.1 candidate division BRC1 bacterium ADurb.BinA292 | reverse complement strand
CGCCCAAACAGCGACATCGCCCCCGGATCACCCATCGCCACCGCCAGCCGCGCCTGAACGAAAGATTTCCAGTAATTCGTGTCGATGACAATATGCCGCACCGCGCGTTTACCCACCATGCCCGGAATCCGCCAGTGCAGACCCATCCGGTCGCCTTTTTTGCGTTTGTAATCGGCAAACGGGATGCTGGATGCGCCGACATACTTGCCGTGCGACGGCAGGACAATGCCGGCGTATTGCGATTGCCGACAGAACTGATACACCACATCGGTCGATTGCCCCCAGTTGGCGTCAATCAAACAGCGCCCAATCCGCATATCCATCCCATCCTCGCATTTATAGACCCGCCCCAGCCGCTCATACAACTCCTTCTCCTGCGCGCCGGGATTCTCCGGCACCTGGATCGTGACCCGCAGGTAAAGATCTCCCTTCTGCCCCCCCTTCCCGGGCCAACCCGCCCCCTTCACCCGCATCCGCTTGCCGCTCTGCATCCCCGCCGGCACCTTCACCTCCACCGAGCCATCCAGCGTCGGCACCTCGATCCGCGCCCCCAGCACCGCTTCCCATGGCGCCAGCGGCAGATCCGTAATCAAATCGTTCCCTTCCAGCGTGAATCGCGGGTGCGGCCGCACCTTCACCACGATCAGAATATCGCCCGCCGCCGCCCCCGCTACGCTCCCCTGTCCCTTGAGCCGCAGCTTCTGGCCATCGCGGATGCCGGGCGGAATCCGAATCTCGTAACCCTGCGTCGACGCCTGCCCGTTCGGCTCGGTCCGGCGGAAGCTGATCGTCCGCACGCCCCCCTTGTAGGCTTCCTCCAGCGAAATCGTGATGCTCGCCTCGACATTCACGCTGGGCCGGCCGCCGCCGCCGAATTCCTCCGCCCCTCCCCGCCGCGCGTGGCCCTCTTCAAACCGGGCGAACAGATCCTCCACGCCGCCGCCCCGCCCGCTCCCCATCCCGCCGACGCCCATTCCGCCGAACAGCGCCTCGAAGAACTCGCTGAACCCGCCCGGCCCGGTCTCCATCCGGAACGTCTGCGCGCCGCCGAACCCCCCCGTCCGGCCGGTGGTGGCCCGGCCGCCGAAGATGTTGTTGAACGCGTTGGGGTCGAACTGCTGCCCCTGCTTCCAGTTGGCGCCCAGCGCGTCGTAGCGCTGGCGCTTGGTCGGGTCGCGCAGCACCTCGTAGGCCTCGTTGACTTCCTTGAACTTCTCCTCCATCGCCTTGTCGCCCTGATGGCGATCGGGATGGTACTTCGCGGCCAGCTTGCGGAACGCCTTGCGGATCTCATCCTGCGAAGCGGTGCGCTCCACGCCGAGCAATTTGTAGTAGTCTTTGTATTTGACGCTCATTGCGCTTCGTCACCACGAACGGGGACTTCCCGCCGCCGCCCGGCGTTGGCCCGGCCGCCGGCCGCGACGCGCGGGCGCGACCCTCGGCCGCAACCCAGTTTAGCACAAAACCAACCGGATGCCCAGGTTGCCCGCATCGCTTTCATCCCGGCGCGGCCCCTTCTCACGTTAGCGGACGATCAGCGATTTGCCAGTCATTTCCTCCGGCGGGTCGATCCCCAGCAGGTCCAGCAGCGTCGGCGCGATATCGGCCAGCCGGCCCCCTTCGCGCAGCCGCGCTCCCCGCAGCTCCCGATCGATCACAAGCAGATCCACATCATACGTCGTATGCGCCGTGTGCGGACCCCCCGTCTCCGGGTCGATCATCTGCTCGCAGTTGCCATGGTCGGCCGTCACGACCAGCGCGCCCCCCTTGCCCAGCGTCGCCTCGACGATCCGGCCGACGCACTCGTCCACTGTCTCCACCGCCTTGATCGCCGCCGCCAGCACGCCCGTGTGTCCAACCATGTCGCCGTTGGCGAAATTGATGATATACAGATCGATCGCGTCCTCCTCGATCCGTTGGAGCACCTCCGCCGTCACCTCGTACGCCGACATCTCCGGTTTCTGGTCGTAGGTCTTCACGTCGCGCGGCGAGGGGACGATCTGCCGCTCCTCCCCCTCAAACGGCGCCTCCCGGTAATCGTTGAAGAAGAACGTCACATGCGGGAATTTCTCGGTCTCCGCCGACCGGAATTGCCGCAGCCCCTGCTTGGCCGCCCATTCCCCCAGGATGTTGACCAGCTTCGGCGGTTTGTCGAACGCCACCTCGATCGGCAGACCCTGCTCGTAGCGCGTCATCCCGACGAAATACAGGTTCCGCGGGCGCTGGCCGCGATCGAATCCGCCGTTGGGCACGCCGGCCCAGGCGTCGTCCTCCAGCACGAACGCCTTGCAGATCTCGCGCGGCCGGTCGCCCCGGTAGTTGAAGAAGATGACCGCGTCGCCGTCCCGCACCGTCTGCCGCGGGTCAATCCGGCCGTCGGGCGCCACGCTCAGCGGCGTGATGAATTCATCCCCCGTCCGATTGGATTCGGTCGGATTCTGATAATAGTGCTCGATCCCGGCCAGCGCGTCCTCCACCACGCGCGGCGCCCCCGAGATCAGCATCTCGTAGGCCTGCTGCACCCGATCCCAGCGGTTGTCCCGGTCCATCGCATAGTAGCGCCCGACCACGCTCGCAATCCGGCCCGCCCCGCTCTCGCGCAGCTTGCGCTGGAACTGCGCGACGAACCCCTTGCCGCTCTGGGGCGGCGTGTCGCGGCCGTCGGTGATCACGTGCACGAAAAACCGGTCGGCCGGGAAATCCACCCTCCGCGCCAGCTCCACCACCGCTTCGGCGTGCCCCATGTCGCTGTGGACCCGGCCGTCGCTGAACAGCCCGAGCAGATGGACCGACCCGTTGTGCCGGCGCGCATGTTCGAACGCCCCCAGCAGCACCGGGTTTTCGAAGAACGAGCCATCGCGAATCGTCTGCGTGATGCGCATGATCTCCTGATTCACGATCCGGCCGGCGCCGATGTTCTGGTGCCCCACCTCGCTGTTGCCCATCACCCCCGCCGGCAGGCCGACGTCCTCGCCCGACGTGTGGATCTGCACGTGGGGATACTCCTCCAGCAGCCGGCGGTCCACCGGCCGGCGCGCCAGATGGACGGCGTTGGCCGCGTCCCACTCGGCGAACGGGTTGTGTCCCCAGCCATCCCGCACGATCAGGACGACTGGACGCTTCCTCAACTTCGGGGCCATCTTGCTCACTCATTTCATCAGGATTCGAAGCCGGCGGGCATCCATCCCCTCCCCCTGCCCGGCTCAGAGACATTCAACCCCATATCCTATCAAGCCCGCTTCGGCTCGGCATCGTCTTTTTCGCCGCCCCGAGGCGCTTGAGTGGAGCGGGCGCGGCACGCGAACCACGCAACGGACGCGAGAAACACAAGCGGTTGCCCCGAACTCGCCTCTCGCCTCGCGGCCCTCGTCCCCGGCTCTCGCAAACCACCAGTTCCGTCCCGAGTTGTGAACCGCGGGTTGATGCAATCGATCGTGCGATGCTCCTCAAATCCAGGGCGGATCATCAGGAACGCATCGGTTGAACACCAGATCCCCCGCATCCCGGAGGGATGCCAGAGTCTAGCCGGTGGTCGAGCGCAGCGACACCACCGGTCCCCCGGACTGCATCCCCCCGCATCCCGCAGGGATACCAGATTTCAGCCTGTCGAAATCGTATCCCCCGCCGCCATCGCTAACCTTCCGAGTCCGCGAAGCGGACGACGAGAATAAAGCGCAGGGTGACGGCCGCAGGCCGGAACCCTGCGTCAGCGCCCAATTCAATCAAACCCCTGAAAGGGGTGGCCGGATAGCGCCCGAAACGCAAACCCCCGCCGTGGTCCCCTCGCCCTCGCCGGTCACCCCCACGCATCTCAACGTCGCCCATTTACCCCTCCATCACCCGCCGGAGCATCCATGTCGCCCCCTGAAAATCCGAAAACACATACGGCGTCCACAGCCGCAGCCGGTTCAGATCCAGCGGCCGTTCCGCAATCCCGACGATCCCCATCCCCGCCCGCCGCAACGCCAGCAGCCCATGGTCGGAATCCTCGTACCCCAGGCAGTTGACCGGCGGCACTTCCAGCAGCCGCGCCGCCAGCAGGAACGAATCGGGATGCGGTTTGCTGCGGATGCCGGCCCAACCCCACGTGACCGCGCCGAACAGCTCGCGCACCCCCAGTTCCTCCAGCAGAAACAGTGCGTTCTCCTTCGGGCTCGACGTGGCCAGGCCCAGCTTGATCCCGTTGCGCAGCGCCAGCTCGATCAGCTCCCGGAATCCCGGACGCGGGACGACGTGCCCGCGGATCAGTTCTCGAAAAATCGACTCCTTGCGCTCCGACAGTTCGTCGTCATCGACCCCCCGCGGCCGTTGGCCCGGCCACCACTGGCTGAAGATCATCCAGTTGGTCTTGCCGAAACCGGCCTCGGCGATCTGGTATTCGCGTTCGCCCAGCCCCAGTTCCCCGACCAGCACGCGCCACGAGCGCATGTGGAACGCGCGCGTATCGACGATCGTGCCGTCCATGTCGAGAATCAACGCGCGGACGGGCCGCGTGCGAAAACGTCGGTCGTGCAGGCGGGGCAGATGCATCGGTGAAATCCGGCCATCCAGGATGGGATCGCGACGCCGAAGGCGCACGCTCCCGTCTTATATCAGATCGCGACCGGATTCGGCACCAGCGATTCCGACACAAAATATCCCCATGTCCGCCGCACCTGCCGTCGTTCTTGAGCCCGCTTGTCGTCGCGGATTTCAATGATGATGGACGACCGGACGTCGCGGTGGTTCACAGTGAGAACGAGGCGGGACGAATCCTGCTCATTCTCAACCATCAGGGAGACCTCGATCCGGCCGGGGCCTTGATGATCGACGAACACGGCCCGCGCGCGGGAACATTGGCGGCCGGCGACTTGGACGGCGATGGCCTGCCCGACCTGGTGGTATCCCACCCCGCGGGCATCAGCTACTATCTGAATCAGATCCGCCACAACGCCGCGCGACGTTGGACCGCCTACGATTGACCGCGCAACGGTACCGCGGAGCACGCGGCTCCGCCGCACGCACCAAGGTCACCTCGGGTTGCGCGCCGACCACACGCGCGCGAGATACGTCTCGTAGTGCTCGACAGCTTCCTGCTCGCGGCCCAGCGCGGCCAGCGCCTGCGCTTCGCGCGCCCACAATTCATTGGAATTGAGTCGCTCGCGCACCCGGGCGATCTCTGCCAGCGCCTCCTCCGGCCGATTCTGCTCCAGCAGAAACACGCTGAACCGGCTGCGGACGTCCTGCGCGTCCGGATCAAGCCGCAGCGCGCGCCGGAAGTGCTCCTCGGCCGACCCGGCCGCGCCCGCCTGGCTCGCCTGCACGGCGGCGCGATACGCCCGCTGCGCCAGCACCGGCGCCACCCGCCGCGGCGCCCAAAACAGGACCACGCAGACCAGCAGCAGGCTCAGCGCGATCGCCGCGCCGTCCGGCAGCAGCACCGCCAGGCCAAGGCCCGTGGGTTTCTTCATGCTGTGCCAGTCAAGCTGCAACGCCAGCGGCCCGGTTTCGTAGCGCAGCGACGGCATGGCGCCCCCCGCGCGCGGCCGCGCCCGCTTCTCCGCGATCACCGCCGCCAGCAGCACGTAAAACGTCAACAGGCCGGACGGGTGCACCGACACGAAATTGACCTGCCCCTGCACGAGCCACGCCGTCAGCAGAGCCAGCAGCGCCAGCCGGATCGTCGCCCCCTCCTCGTCGGCGTCGGGCAAGCCCTTCAACAGCTGATACAGCGCCAGGCAGACCAGCGTCAGAAACAGAAACAGCCCCACGACGCCCAGTTCGGTCCACATCTGCAGAATCACGTTGTGCGCCGCGTTGGTCCACATCCCCTGGTAGACCAGCAGGTCGGGCCGGTCGGCGATCAGCGCCGAATCCATCTCGGGAAAGACGTAGGTGAAATTGCCCGGCCCGAACCCCAGCAGCGAGCGCTGGCGGATCATCTCGAGCGACTGTGCCCAGATCGCAAGCCGCGTCGGCCCGCCTGCCTGCCAGCGCGCCGAGCCAAACCCCTGCGCCAGGATCCCCGGCCGGTGCGGGTTAAGCGGATGATCCGTGCAGAAGAAAACGAT